>CAIUGQ010000239.1 GCA_903898725.1 uncultured Burkholderiales bacterium
ACGGCCCCGTCATCGGAGGACGCGGCACCGGCGCCACCCGCGCCGCGACGACCGCGTCGTCGCGGCCGCGGCGACGGCGCGCCCTCGACCGCAGGGCTGCCGGGCACGGCGGGTTCGTTGGGCTCGGAATGCTCGCTCATGGGTCGGGCTGGAAGTCGATGGCGGTACGGGGATGGGCCGGACCCGGCACGGCCGGGTCGGAGGGGACACTGGGATCGGGATCGGGGGTGGCGTCGGCGAGGACGTCCGGCTCGGCCAGGGCGACCGACGCGCCTTCGATCTGCTCGCCGGCCTCGCCCTCGGGTGCGCCAGCGGCGCCGGGCGCGGGGGTCGAGCCTGCCAACGCGATCATCTGCTGACCGAGCGCCTCGGCGATCGGCAGGTCGGCCTCGAGCGCCGGCAGCTCCTGCAGCGAGCGCAGGCCGAGATCGTCGAGGAAATGCCGGGTCGTCGCGAACAGCGCGGGCCGCCCGATGACGTCCTTGTGGCCGATCACCTCGATCCAGCCACGGTCCTCGAGCGTCTTGACGATCTGCGCGGAGACCGCGACGCCGCGGATCTCCTCGATGTCGCCGCGGGTGACGGGCTGCCGATAGGCGACGATGGCGAGCGTCTCGAGCACCGCCCGCGAGTAGCGGGGCGGGCGCTCGGGGTGCAGGCGGGCCACGAACCGCGAGATGTCGGCCGTGGTCTGGAACCGCCAGCCGCTGGCGAGCGACACCAGCTCGACGCCGCGCCCCTGCCACTCGAGGCGGAGCTCGTCGAGCAGGGCACGCACGGTGTCCGCGCCGATCTCGACTTCATCGGCGAACAGGCGTCGAAGTTCGGACACCGGCATCGGCTGCTGTGCGCTCAACAGCACAGCTTCGATGATGCGCTTGATGTCCGCGGTGTTCATCACGCGGCTGGAACCCTATCGTGTCGGGTGGACGGCCCGCTTCGGACCGTGATGGGCTGTCTGTCTGCTGTCGGACGAGCTTGCGCCGTGCGTGCATGCCGCATACGGGGCGGCGGGACTGCGACGCGGCACGGGGCGAGACGATCGGTCGGATCGGAGCCGGGGATGGGCATCCCGGCCGGCAGGCCTGGTGGCCGCCCTCGCAGAACTCGATCAACGATGATAGCAGCAACGCCGCCGACCCAACAAGCGGTCTCGGCCGCGAGGGCCCGGCCGGCGGCCGAGCCGGGTCACCCGACTCAGAAGATCAGGCGGTAGCGCAAGGCGACCAGGGTGTCGGGGGCGGCCAGCGGATCGTGATTCGGCTGCCAGCGCCGGGCCAGGACGGCACCCACGGACGCATCCCGACCGACGGCCGCCCGCCAGGCGAGCTCGGCCGTCCGCTCGCGTCCGTCGGGGACCAGCGAGAACGGCGTCGTGCCGAACACCGCGCCGCCGTCGGCGTCGAAGCCGGTCTGGACGACCACGCGGGCCTCGCCCGAACGCGTGCGCATCGGCTGGGAGACGGACAGCGACAGCGTGTCTCCGGGCAGCATCGCGTTCTCCCGGACCAGGGCGATGGAGGCGGCATCGCTCGTGGCGGTGCCGACGCCGCCGACGAGGCCCGCGCCCTGATGGCCCGGGGTGCGGCCCCAGGCACGGGTGCCGGCGAGCGTCCAGCCCGCCGCCAGGCGCGCGGTCGCGCCGAGCTGGATCGCGTCGGTCCGCACCGGGTCGACCGATGCGAAGGCGCCGGTGCCGATCGCGCCCAGCCAGCTGCCCTGCTCCACGGCGCGGCTCCAGGTGGCGGAGGCCGAGACCCCATCGGCGAGACGCTGCGTCGCCTCGAGCACCGTCGTGGTCGCGGAGACCCAGGTCCATCCGGTCCCGGAGGTCGCCGAGTCCGAACCGCCGAGCAGGCCCGCCTTCAGCGTGGTGTCGCCCAACGACACGCCGCGCCCGACCAGCACACCGCGCGGCGCGAGCGCCGCATAGGGATTGGCGAGGGCCGCGACGTCCAGGCCGGCCGCGACGCCGAACCACTCGCGCGCCCGGGCACCGGCGCCGAACGCGTAGTCGCCGATCGCATCGCGGCCGGTGATCGAGAAGGACTCGCCGGGCTGCATCGCGAGTCGCAGATCGCCGCTCAGGACCCGCTCCGAACGCGCCATCCGACGGTCGAGCCCGTCGATGGCACGCTGCACGGCCATCGGCAGCGGCGCGACGATGCGCGACGACAGGTCGGCCGTGAAGTCGCGCCGATAGGCATCGAGGACCACCGCCGGCAGGCCCGTGCGCGCGGTCGCCTGCGCCAGCGCCACGGTCGCCGGCGACGTCAGCAGGCCACTCGCCGAGAGCGGGCGCTCGCCGCCCGGTCCGATCGCGGTCATCGCGCCGAGCGGACGCATCGCCGCCTCGACGTCGAGCAGGCCGCGGCCGTAGACCGGGTCGGTCCCAGGCGCACCGAGGTCGCGCGCGGTCGCCAACAGGATCGCGGCCACCTCGCGGCCGGCGAGCCTCGGCCAGCGCGACTGCAGCAGCGCGGCCGCGCCCGACACCGCAGGGGCCGCCATCGAGGTGCCCGACTGGCGATCGTAGGCCGCGTCGCCGTCGGCCGAGGCCGACATCAGCGCGACGCCGGGCGCGACCAGGAACCATGCCGCCGTGTCGCCGGCACGATTGGAGAACGCCGCGATCCGGTTGTCCGCGTCGACCGCACCGACCGCGATGACGGCACCAGCGACCGAAGGTCCGTGCGCCCAGGATTCGCGGGCGAAGCGCGCGGGCCAGTCGGGATTCGCCGCACCCCGGTTGCCGGCGGCGACCACCACCAGCGCACCACCGGCCACCGCCTCGCGGATCGCGGGTCCCGCGATCGGACTGGACGAGGCGAGGCTCAGGTTCAGGATGCCGGAGCGCGCCGCGGCCCAGCGGATGCCGGCGGACAGGACCGCATCGCTGGCGGCACCGTCGCTGAACACCCGGACGGGCAGGATCGATGCGCCGGGCGCGATGCCGGCGATGCCGACGCCGTCACGCGCGGCCGCGATCAGCCCGGCGACGTGTGTGCCGTGTCCCATCGAGTCGGCGCCGAGGAGGCTCGTGGCGCCGGTCGCGTCCCAGCCGCGCAGCAGCCGTCCGGAGAACTCCAGGTGGGTGGCGCGCACGCCCGAGTCGAGGAGCGCGACGACCACGCCATCCCCGCTCGTCCCGAGTGTCCATGCCGACTGCGCCCCGATCCGGGCAACCGGCCACGACAGCGCGCTCTCGGTCGCCAGCGACGCCGGGCGGCCCTCGTGCGCGGCTGCCGGGACGGCGGTGGCGCAGGCGACGCCGATCGCGGCGACGACGCGGCAGAGCGGCAGGAGACGGGCGCGGGCGGGCATGGACGGGACCGGTGACGAACCGCAGCGTCGCCCGCGAGGGGGGTCGCGTCGCGGCACCAAGTCACATCCCCCGGCACGGTCCGCCATGCCGCCTGTGCGGGTTCGCACGGACGAGGGGATTCCACGACAATCGGCGCATGAACGACACCGCTTCCGCCGCCGTGACCCACGCCCTCGAGCCGGGCAGGCTCGCCCAGCACTGGAAGGGCGGCCTGTACCGGATCCAGACGCTCGCGGTCCGGGAGGCCGACGGCGAGCCGGAGGTGGTCTACCGTCCGCTCGCCGATCCGGCGCGGCGCGCCTGGACCCGCCCGCTCGCCTCGTTCCTCGAGCCGGTCACCGGCCTGGATGGCGAGACCCGGCCGCGCTTCATGCCGATCGCGCTGCCGGACGACCGCGCGCTGCGGGCCGCGGCCGCTGCAGCGGGCATCGATGCGGACATCGTGGACGCGACGCTCGCGCGCTACGCCGAGCCGCAGCGGCACTATCACGCGTCATGGCACGTGCACGACGTCTTCGCCCGGGCCGCCGCGCTCGGGCTCGAACTGACCCGTGCGCAGGTGCTCGCCCTGCTGTTCCATGACGCCGTCTATGTGGCTGGCGCCGAGGCAGGCAGCAACGAAGCGCTGTCGGCACTGCTGCTGCAACAGGCGGCACACGGGCGCGAGGCGCTGTCGGCGGACGAGGTTGGGCGGGCCTGCGCGATGATCCGCGACACCGCCGGCCACGTGCCGGGTTCGCCGGAATCGCAGACGGTCATCGCGCTCGACCTCGCGACGCTCGCGGAC
>CAIUGQ010000240.1 GCA_903898725.1 uncultured Burkholderiales bacterium
GCTGCTGCTGGCGGCGGCGGTGGCGCTGCTGCTGCTCGGCACGGCGCTGGTCGGCCCCGGACTCGCGCCCTGGCCCGCGCTCGCCTGCGCGCTCGGCGGCACGGCGACGGCCGCGCTGTTCGTTCGCCGTCAGCGCGATTCGGCCGCGCCCTTCCTGCCCGCGGCACTGGCCCGCGACACCGGGTTCCGGCTGCTCAACGCCGCGGCCTGCCTGGTGCAGTTCGCGAGCTTCGCGGCGCCGCTGACGGTGCCGTACTACCTGCTGCGCGGCGGCGGCTGGACACCGATGGCCAGCGGCCTGCTGCTGGCCGTCTGGGCGGCGGGCATGCTCGCCGGCTCGAGCGCGGCGGGCCGGGCCGTGCCCGCGCTCGGTGCTCGGCGCACGATGGCGCTGGGCGCCGCGATGGCCGCGCTGGGGCTGCTCGGCATGGCGCTGTGGCCGGAGCGCCCCCATGCGCCGCTGATGGCCGCCTGCCTGCTGCTGCAGGGCGCGGGGCTGGGCATCTTCCAGGTCGCCCATGCCGATGCGGTGGTCGCCGCCCTGCCCGCCTCGTCGCGCGGCGTGGCGGGCAGCCTGGGCATGGTCGCGCGCACGGTGGGCGTGGTGGTCGGCGCGACCGTCTGGCTGGGCCTGCTGCAGGCCGCCGCACCGCACGCGGGCAGCGGGGGCGACGCGCGTGCGGCGCTGATGGCCGGGCTGGCGACGGTCTACGCGGGGGCGACCCTCGCCGCGGTGGTGGCGACCGTGCTGGCCTGGCGCGCGAGGCCCGCCGTCACGCCTTGACCGGCAGCCACTCCGCGGCGAAGACCTTGCAGGCCGCCGCGCTCGGAGCCGCACCGAGCGTCTCCTCGACATCGTCCCAGAAGTCTTCCCAGAGCTCCTCGAGCCCGTCGTGGTACGGATGGGGCGCGTTCGCATCGAGCCAGTCGCGCAGCAGCGCGTCGGCGGGCCGCTCGGCACAGGTCTTCTGCAGCAGCGTCTGCGCGGCCTTCACGCCCAGCGGCAGCTTCAGGCGCAGGCCCAGCACGCCGCGCAGCATCGTGAACAGCAGGTGCGCCTCGTCGGTGCGGCCGTCGGTCAGCGCCAGCCAGTGCGCCGTGGTGTTCGCCTCGGCCGCGTCGACCTCGCCGATCGCGGTGTCGGGCACCACCAGCCACTCGTAGAGCGGGTTGCTCACCGGGTCGCCGGCGGCCAGACGGTGCAGCGGCGTCGCCGGATCGGTGATGGCGGCCAGCAGCCCCGGCACACGTTCGATGCGGACGCGCTCGATGATGGCCCGGTAGGCCGGCGGCACGCCCTCGGGCAGCGTCTCGAGCCGCCCGGGGGCCGCGCGCACGGCCGCGAGCAGCCGCTCGAAGCCCTTCAGGTCGGCGATCCAGGCGCGCGCGGGCGACCAGGCGAGCACCATCAGCGCGGTCAGGATGACCTGCTCGGGCTCGTAGTACGCATCGGGGGCGTGCCCGTCGAGCAGCGTGCCGAGCGCGAGCGCCGCGCCCCGCCGCCGCCGGCGCTCGTCGGCACCGCGCTCGCGCTGCGCGAACTCGGCGTAGGGCATGAACGCCCAGTCGGCGACGACCTGCTCCTCGATGCCGCGACGGGTCGCGTCGTCCAGCGTCTCGAACTCCTCGCCGATCTCGGTCGCGATCACGCGCTTGATCGCCTGCGACGCGCCCTTCGTGTGATGCAGCAGCCCGTTGTCGAGCAGCGAGCGCGCGGCCGCATCGACGTCGCCGCCGCTGACCTTGTGCAGATGCAGGTTCACCAGCCCGAGCATGCTGCGCATGCCGCGCTCGAGGTCCTCGCGCAGGTGCTCGGAGCCGAGCACGCTCGCGATGCGGCGGATGGCCCGCGTGCCCTCGGCGAGCAGCGCCTCGCGCCGCGCAGGGTGCAGCGCGCCCTCGCGCATCGCCCGCGACCAGGCGCGCTCGAAGAGCGTGCGCGAATCGTGGTGCGCGAGTTCGCGGGCGACCGCACTCACAGCACGTCGTCCTCGTCGTCGTCGTCCAGCCCCAGGCCGAGCGACTTGGGCTTGGGCGGCGGGGGCAGCGCGGCGGCACGGTGATGGCGCGCGCGCAGCATCTCCATCATGTCGCGGAAGATCTCGTAGTGATCGCAGCGCAGCCGCCAGGCCAGCTCGTGCCAGTCGCGGTCCTGCACCTCGCGCAGCGGCACCATGTCGCGGCGCGTGTCCTCGTCGAGCTCGCCGAGCTGCAGGTCGAGGTTGGAGACCGGGATGCCCTCGACCTCCTCGCCCTCGTGCGGATTGAAGCTGCCGTTGCGAAAGAAGCGCTCCATCTCCTCGTGGCGGTCGGAGAAGTAGTCGCAGAGCGCGTTCAGGCCCGACTCGGCCGCGCCCAGCGCGACGATGTAGTCGTCGCTGCGGTCCTCGTCGGCGAACACCACCGCGTTGACCATGCCGCGCAGCCGGTCGTGGTTCTTCTCGTTGTAGGCGCGCTCGAGCGCGACGGCGGCGGCGAACTGCGCGGGCGAGATGAGCTCGCCGACGATCGACATCCGCGAGGCGTCGTGCTCGCGCAGGATCGCGACCAGGTCGCGCGGCGGCATCTCCTCGATGATACGCGCCAGTGCCCGGTCGCCCTCCTGGTCGGCGATGACGGCGAGCGCGCGCTCGGCGCTGTCGATGTCGCCCTCGTAGACCATGCCCGAGACGGTCTTGACGATCGGGTGCGTCACTGCGGCGTCCTCCGGTCGAAGCCCTGCTGCTCGAGGTAGTCCTCGCTCTGCGTCTCGTCGTCGATCTCGTTGGCGTCGGTGTCCTCGTCGGCGTCCGAGCCGCGGCCGCGGCCGTCCTCGGCGGTGGGCTCGCCGTCGCCATCGTCGTAGCCGCGGGCCAGCGTCATCTCGAACTCGAGCGCCACCGCGGTCGCGAGGAAGTCTTCGCCGCCCGCGTGCGCCAGCACCTTCGCGATCAGCGGCCTTGCCCAGTCGGCCACGAAGAGCTCGTTCGACAGCGTCTCCCACGCGGGGAACTCGCCCGGCTCGCAGTCGAGCAGCTCGAAGAGCGTCGGCCGATGGGCCTTCTCGAAGCCGAACGCACGGTGGAAGACCGGCACGACCATCACCGGCGCATAGGCCATCAGCGGCAGGATCGAGGTCAGCGCGCGGCGCTTCTCGGCGAGGCGGCGGTCGAGCACCGGCCGGTCCTCGCTGTCGGTGCGCAGGTCGTCGAGCTCGGCCTCGTACTCGCCGCGCAGCTCGTGGAAATAGCGGGACAGTCTCATTCGAATTCGGCCAGGTAGGTGTCGAACATCGCCCGTGCGGTGGCCGCCGGGTCCTCCAGCAGGCGCTTCTGGCGCATCTGGTCGTACGCCTTGCGGCGCTCGTCGTCGGTCAGCAGCTCGTAGGCGGCCTGCACGTCGCGAAAGCGTGCGGCCGCGTCGGCGGCTTCGTTGCGGTCCGGGTGGTACAGCGACGCCTTGCGGCGGTACGCGAGCCGGATGTCGGCGACGCTCGCGCTCGAGGCCACGCCGAGCACGTCGTACGGATCGGGAGGGGATGCGGTCATGGTCCGGGCGATGCGGGAGAGGCCGCAGTGTAGCGTCGGTGGGCCCCCGAGCCGCGGCGACCGGTGCCCGCGGACGAGCTCGGCCGGCATGAGAATCGCCGACCCCTTGTTGGCGCGGCGGGGAAAAGCTGGTAACACCGAGTCTGTCGACACCGGCTCCAGGAACCCGCCATGTCACCGTCCCGTCGCCGATTCGTCGGAAGTGCCGCCGCGCTCGGCCTGTCCTCACCGCTGCCGGGGCGCGCGCAGGCGACGCGGGCGCTGACCCTGCAGACGGCCGGGCTCGGCGATGCCGAGGCCATCGGCTACTTCGTCGCCCTGGAGAAGGGCTGGTTCCGGGACGAGGGGCTGGAGCTGAAGGTCCTGCCGGGCGGGCGCGAGGCGCCCCCCGAGGCCGCCGTTCTGTCGGGCCGGGCCGAGGTCGGCCTCGCGCCGCTGGACGGCGTGATCCGGGCGATCACGGTCCAGAAGGCGCCGCTGGTGATCATCGGCGCGCAGTTCCAGAAGAACCCGATCGGCATCGTCAGCCTCGCGAGCCGGCCGATCCGCTCGCCCCGGGACCTGGTCGGCAAGACCCTCGGCGTGGCGGTGGCCGACCGGCCCGCCGTCGAGGCGCTGTTCGCGCTCAACGGCGTCGACCCGGCCAAGGTCAGGATCGTGCCGTATGCCAACGACCCGAGGCCGCTGCTCAAGGGCGAGATCGACGCCGCCCTGGACGTCACCACCCGCGCGCCCTTCACGGTCAAGACCGGGGGCGGACAGGCGAGCAGCTTCCTGCTGGCCGACTTCCGGCTGCCGCCCTTCGGCGACGTGCTGGTGGTGAGGCGGGACACGCTCGCCGCCCGGCGGGCCGACCTGATCGGCTTCCTTCGGGCGGGCCGCAAGGGCTGGGACGAGAACTTCAGGGACGCCGCGGCCTACCCGCCGAAGTACGCCGAGAGCTGGTTCAAGGGGGCCGGCCGCTCGATCGACAGCGAGATCTACGTCAATGGCGCGCAGAAGTCGCTGATCCAGCATCCGAAGGGCGTCTTCACGATGTCCGACGCGTCGATCAAGGCCTGCGTCGACGCCTTGCGGGCGCTCGACATCAAGGCCGAGCGCACGCACTTCGACACCACGCTGCTCGCGCGGGTCTGACGCCGCACGCGCGGCCGCTCGCCTACGCGGGCCGCACAGGTAGGATCGGGATGCACCCGCCACGCCAGGAGCCCCGACGATGACCGCTGCCCCGCCCACCGACCTCGCCGTGCTGCTGCGCACGATGCCCAAGGCCGAGCTGCACGTGCACATCGAGGGCACGCTCGAGCCCGAGCTGATCTTCGAGCTGGCGCGGCGCAACGGCGTGACGCTGCCCTATCCGTCGGTCGAGGCGCTGCGCGCGGCCTATGCCTTCACCGACCTGCAGAGCTTCCTCGACCTGTACTACGCCGGCGCCTCGGTGCTGATCGCCGAGGCCGACTTCTTCGACATGGCGATGGCGTACTACCGGCGCGCCGCGGCCGACGGCGTCGTGCACGCCGAGCTCTTCTTCGACCCGCAGACCCACACTGCGCGCGGCGTGCCGATGGCGGCGGTGATCGGCGGCCTGTGGCGCGCGCGCGCCGAGGCCGCGCGCACGCTGGGCGTGAGCAGCGAACTGATCCTGTGCTTCCTGCGCCACC
This sequence comes from uncultured Burkholderiales bacterium, assembly GCA_903898725.1. Lineage (GTDB taxonomy): Bacteria > Pseudomonadota > Gammaproteobacteria > Burkholderiales > Burkholderiaceae_E > UBA4615. The sequence goes on from CAIUGQ010000240.1 coordinate 5,189, forward strand.
TGTCGGA
>CAIUGQ010000241.1 GCA_903898725.1 uncultured Burkholderiales bacterium
GACGGAGGCGCCGAACGCGATCACCGCGCTGCGCCGCGCCGACCACGATCCCATCGCGCATCCGGAGCGGCTCGCCTCCTGCGGCGTGCCGATCGGCCCGATCCAGGTGGCGCTGCTCGACGAGGCCGGCGGCGAGGTGCCCGACGGCGAGGTCGGCGAGATCTGCGTGCGCGGGCCGCTGGTGATGGCCGGCTACTGGAAGCGGCCCGAGGAGACGGCGCAGGCGTTCCGGCACGGCTGGCTGCACACCGGCGACCTCGCCCGGCGCGATGCGCAGGGCTTCCTCTACATCGTCGACCGCAGCAAGGACATGATCGTCAGCGGCGGCTTCAACGTCTTCCCGCGCGAGGTCGAGGACGTGCTCACCGCGCATCCGGCGGTGGCTGCGGCCGGGGTGATCGGCGTGCCCGACGAGACCTGGGGCGAGGCGGTGAAGGCGGTGGTGGTGCTGCACGCGGGCATGCAGGTGGACGCGGCGGAACTGATCGCGCTGGTCCGCGAAGCGAAGGGGCCGGTGCAGGCGCCGAAGACCGTGGACTTCGTCGCGTCGCTGCCGGTCACCGGCCTGGGCAAGCCGGACAAGAAGGCGCTGCGCGCGGCGTACTGGGGCGGCGCGACGCGCGGGGTGGCTTAGGGCGTCGGCGCCTGGCGCGGCTCAGACGTCAGCGTCTGGCGCGGCGCGGCGCGGGCAGGCCAGCGCCTGGCGAAGCCGTGCGCGTCAGCGCGCCGCAGCGAACCGCCCGGTGCCCTTGCCGCGTCGGGCCTTGCCCTTGCCGCCGCGCATGCGCGCGGCCAGCAGCACCAGCAGCAGCACGCCCACGCCTGCCCCGCCGAGCACCATCGGGTCCATGTACCACGGGTCGGGCTCGGGCTCGGGGATCGGCGCCGGCAGGCGACGGGTCGGGGCGGGCAGCATCGTCGCGGCGGCGGCACCGAGCGGGGGTGCCGCGTCGGATGCGGGGGCGGCGGACGCCATCGGCGCGGGCGGTTGCGCGGTCGGAGGTACGGGCGGCGCGGCCGCGGACGGGGCACCGGCCACGGGCGAGGGCATGGACGGGCCAGCGGCCGACGGCACGGGCATCTCGCCGACCGGGGTCGACGCGGGGGCGACCGCCACACCGGCCGCCCGCAGCTCGCTGGACATCGCGGCGATCTGCTTGTCGCGCTCGTCGATCAGGCGCTTCAGGCCATCGACGATCGACTCGAGCTGGGTGATCCGCGAGCGGGCCTCGGTCATCGCCGCCTCGAACGCGACCGCCCGGTTCGCGGCGCTGCCGCCGCGGGCATCGGCCTGCTTGCCGCGGCCGGTGCCGCCCGCCGAGAGCTGGAGGTGGTCGCCGCGCTCGGCGACGGCGATCCGGGCCGGGGGCGGCGCTGCGGCAGGCGCCGAAGCCGCAGCGGTTCGCGAGGCCCCCTGACCGCGCAGTGCCTGCTCGGCCATGGGCGCCGGCAGCGCACGCATCTGCTCGGGGCTGGGGACCCTCACCGTGGCACCGGGGCGCGGGCGGGAGACGCTGCCGTCGAAGGCCGAGGGGTTGTTGCGGTACAGCGCCATCGCGGCCTGCGCCTCGGTGACGTCGGCGGGCCGCACGCGGTTCGCGATCGAGGCGGCGGTGTCGCCGCGCGCGATGGTGAGGGTCGCGGGCTCGGCAGCCTGCGACTCGACGGTACGGGTGGTGATCGAGGGCGTGGTGACCGGCGAGGCGGTGGCCGCGGAAGGCGACGGCGAGAGCGTCGCGGGCAGCGGCCCCGGGGCCGA
>CAIUGQ010000242.1 GCA_903898725.1 uncultured Burkholderiales bacterium
CGCACCCGGCGCACCCGCCCTGGCCGCGCCAGGCCCCGGCGTCGGCGTCCACGGCACCGCCTTGACCGGCACGCCCGGCTGCAGCTTCTGGTAGCCGTCGACCACCACCACCTCGCCTGCGCCCAGCCCCTTCTCGACGATCCAGTCGTCGCGCAGCCACTGACCGACCACGAGGTCGCGGCGCATCGCGCGGCCTTCCTTGTCGATCACCCAGACGATGTGTCCGGTGGGCGTCTTGATGACCGCCTGCTGCGGCACCAGGACGGTGTCGGGGCGCTTCGCCGAGATGAACTCCACGCGCACGAACATGCCGGGCAGCAGGCTCTGGCCGGGGTTCGGCATCACCGCGCGCAGGCTGATGGTGCCGGTGTTCGGATCGACCCGCGAATCGGTGAAGTCGAGCTTGCCGAGCTTGTCGTACTCGGTGCCGTCGGGCAGGAACACGCGGGCCCGCGAGCCGCCGTCGGCCTCGCGGATCTCGCCGGTCGACATCGCGCGCTTGAAGATCAGCGCATCGCGGTCGGCCATGGTGAAGTTCACGTACACCGGCTCGAGCCGGTCGATCGTGGTCAGGTGCGTGGCCTCGCCCTTGCCCACCAGCCGCCCCTCGGGGACCAGCGTCGCGCCGATGCGGCCCGACTCGTTCGCCATCACGCGGGTGTAGCCGAGGTTGATCTGCGCCCGCTCGACCGCGCCGCGAGCGCTCGCGAGCAGCGCTTCGTTCTGCTTCACCGCCGTGACCGCGTCGTCGTAGTCCTGACGGCTGATCGCGTTCTCCTTGACCAGCGGCGCGTAGCGCTGCTCGCGCGAGCGGGCATTCGCGAGGTTGGCCTCGGCGCGGGCGACCTCGGCGCGTGCGTCGTTGAGCACCGTCTGGTAGGGCGTCGGGTCGATCGTGTAGAGGAGCTGCCCGCGCTTGACCTCGGTGCCCTCGGTGAAATGCCGCTTCTCGAGGATCCCCTCGACCCGAGCCCTGACCTCGACCGAGCGGAACGCGGCGACGCGCCCGACATGCTCCTGGATGACCGGCACGGTCTCGGACCGCGAGGGGATCACGCGGACCACGGCCGGCGGCCGGGCCGCGGGCTTGGGCGGCTCGGGCTTGCTGCAGGCGGTCAGCCCCAGTGCCACGGCGGCTGCGCCGAGCGCGGACAGAAGGGGGGCGGGGACGAGACGAGTGGGCAGCATGGTGTCGGGCGGGGGCACGCCGGGCCGGTCAGGCGACGGTCAGCATGCGGCATCCCGCGACGGGAATGAGGTGCCGGATCATACCGCCGAGCTCGCTGCGCCGGCCTCATTCCGGCCGCAGTCGGGCCCTGGCCGGGCCCCGGCTCGGTCGCATTCAGGTCGCATTCCCCTCCCATCCCGTCCCGTCCGGGAGCCCCGGCCGCCCGTCCCGGTACCCGGTGCCGGCACGCGCCGACGCGATACCATCGACCGGTTTCGCCTCAACAGACCCCCAGCACATGCCCGCTCTCCCGATCGCCCCGGACCAGACCGCCTCCGTCGAGGCCCGCCTGCGCGCGCTGCTCGCCCGCAGAATCCTGGTGCTCGACGGTGCGATGGGCACCATGATCCAGCGCTACAGGCTGGGCGAGGCCGACTACCGCGGCGCGCGCTTCGCCGACTTCGCGCACGACGTGAAGGGCAACAACGAACTGCTGTCGCTGACGCGGCCCGACGTCATCGCCGAGATCCACGCCCAGTACCTCGAGGCCGGCGCCGACCTGATCGAGACCAACACCTTCGGCGCGACCACCATCGCCCAGTCCGACTACCGGATGGCGGAGCTCGCCCGCGAGATGAACCTCGCCTCGGCGAAGCTCGCCCGCGAGCAGGCCGACCGCTTCTCCACGCCGGAGCGGCCGCGCTTCGTGGCCGGGGCGCTGGGCCCGCAGCCCAAGACCGCCTCGATCTCGCCCGACGTCAACGACCCGGGTGCGCGCAACGTCACCTTCGAGGAGCTGCGCGCGGCCTACTTCGAGCAGGTCGACGCGCTGGTCGAGGGCGGCGTCGACGTGCTGCTGGTCGAGACGATCTTCGACACGCTCAACGCCAAGGCCGCGCTGTTCGCGATCGACGAGTACTTCGAGGCCACCGGCCGGCGCCTGCCGATCATGATCTCGGGCACGGTCACCGACGCGTCCGGCCGGATCCTGTCTGGGCAGACGGTCGAGGCGTTCTGGAACTCGGTGCGCCACGCGAGGCCGCTCACCATCGGCCTGAACTGCGCGCTCGGCGCGGCGCTGATGCGGCCCTACGTCGAGGAGCTCTCGAAGAAGGCCGACACCTTCGTCTGCGTGTACCCGAACGCGGGCCTGCCCAATCCGATGTCGGACACCGGCTTCGACGAGACGCCCGACGTCACCTCGGCGCTGCTGCGCGAGTTCGCCGACGCGGGCTTCGTCAACATCGCCGGCGGCTGCTGCGGCACCACGCCCGAGCACATCGCCGCGATCGCCCGCGCCATCGAAGGGGTCGCCCCGCGCGCCGTGCCCGAGCGTCCGCGCGAGCTGCGCCTGGCCGGCCTCGAGGCCTTCAACGTCGGCGAGGACGCGCTGTTCGTCAACGTCGGCGAGCGCACGAACGTGACCGGCAGCAAGGCCTTCGCGCGGATGATCCTGAACGAGCAGTACGACGAGGCGCTGGCGGTCGCGCGCCAGCAGGTCGAGAACGGCGCGCAGGTCATCGACGTCAACATGGACGAGGCGATGCTCGACTCGGCCGCGGCGATGGCGCGTTTCCTGAACCTGATCGCCTCCGAGCCCGACATCGCGCGCGTGCCGATCATGATCGACTCCTCCAAGTGGAGCGTCATCGAGGCGGGCCTGCGCTGTGTGCAGGGCAAGGCGATCGTCAACAGCATCTCCATGAAGGAAGGCGAGGCGGAGTTCCTGCGCCAGGCGACGCTGTGCCGCCGCTACGGCGCGGCCGTCATCGTCATGGCCTTCGACGAGCAGGGCCAGGCCGACACCTTCGCGCGCAAGACGCAGATCTGCGAGCGCGCCTACCGGCTGCTGGTGGACCGGGTCGGTTTCCCGCCCGAGGACATCGTCTTCGACCCGAACATCTTCGCG
>CAIUGQ010000243.1 GCA_903898725.1 uncultured Burkholderiales bacterium
CCGCAGACCTGTCGGCCGGAGACGGCGCCGAGCGTCCGGCCGTGGCCGCGCTCGCCGTGCCGGGCGACGTCGGCAACGAGGCCGACGTGCAGGCGCTGGTGGCCGCGGCCGAGGCCCGATTCGGACACGTCGACGTGTTCTGCTCGAACGCGGGCCTGATCCGCGACGGCAGCGAGTTCACGCCCGACGCGGACTGGACGCTGTCGTGGCAGGTCCACGTGATGGCCCACGTCTATGCGGCCCGCGCGGTCGTGCCCGGCATGCGTGCGCGCGGCGAGGGGTATCTGCTGAACACCGCGTCGGCCGCCGGCCTGCTGACCTCGCTGCCGTCGGCGACCTACGCGGTCACCAAGCATGCAGCGGTGGCCTTCGGCGAATGGCTCTCGATCCAGCACGGTGCCGCAGGCGTCCGGGTCTCGGTGCTGTGCCCGCAGGCCGTGGACACGCCGATGATCCAGCAGCGCGCCGGGGCTGCGGCCGCGGCGAACGACGGCGTGATCCCGGCATCGGTGCTCGCCGACTGCGTGGTGGACGGCATGGCGGCCGAGACCTTCCTGATCCTGCCGCACCCGCAGGTCGAGACCTACTTCCGGCGCAAGGGCGAGGACTACGACCGCTGGCTCGGCGGCATGCGCCGATTTGCGGCGAAGCTCGGCTCGCTGCCCGATCCGGACCGGCACTGACGCCTCGGCGGCGTCGGACCGGGGACGCTCAGCGCGGGTCGGTGGGCGCCCCGGCGACCGGCGCGGTCTCGTCGGCCGCAGGCGGCGCCTTGCTGACCGAGGCGATGAAGCCCGACAGCCAGATGCCCAGCTCGTAGAGGATGATCAGCGGGATCGCGAGCATGAACTGCGACAGCACGTCGGGCGGGGTGAGCACCGCCGCGACGACGAACGCACCGACGATCACGTAGCGCCGCGCCTCGCGCAGCTGCTGCGTGGTGACCATGCCGAGCTTGACCAGCAGCATCTCGACCACCGGCACCTCGAAGGTGATCCCGAAGCCGAAGAAGATCGCGAGCGTGAAGTCCCAGTACTTCTGCAGGTCCTGCAGCGTCTCGGCGCCGGTCTGCGCGGAGAACGAGATGAAGAACTTGTACGCCGCCGGCAGCACGAAGTAGTAGGCGAACGAGATGCCGACCAGCATGAAGAACACGCTGGAGACGATCAGCGGCAGCGCGAAGCGCTTCTCGTGGTCGTAGAGGCCCGGCGCGACGAAGGCCCAGGCCTGGTAGAGCACCCAGGGCAGCGCGGCCAGCAGCGCGGTGAGGAACGAGACCTTGGTGAGCGTGAAGAACGCACCGGCCTGGTCGGTGAAGATCGGCTTGGTCCCGGCCGGCAGCGCCTGGTAGAGCGGCTGCGACAGGAACTTCATGATCTCGCCGCTGAAGTAGAAGCACACCCCGAACAGGATGAGCACCACCACCAGCGAGCGGATCATCCGGTCGCGCAGCTCGACCAGGTGGGAGACGAAGCTCTCGTCCTGCGCCGGGTCGACGTCCGGCTTCTTCTTGCGTCCGAGCAGATCCTTCAGTGACACGGGGGCCTCAGCGGTGGAACGGCCGCTTGGGCCGCTTGATGCCGAGCTCCTTCTCCCGCTCGATCCGCCGGTCCTTGATCCGCTCGCGCGCACGGCGCGTCGCGTAGATCTTGTCCCAGTCGGTCTTGGGCGCGGTGTCGGCCGAGCCCTCGAGCGACTTCTGCACGTCGTCGAAGGACGACTGCACGTCGGAGACGGTCGAGCTGATCGAGGACTCGATGTCCTTGGCCGCGTCGGTGAGCTGCGACTTCAGGTTGCGGAGCTCGGTGAGCTCCATCTGCCGGTTGATGTCCGACTTCACGTCGTCGACGTAGCGACGCAGCTTGCCCATCCAGGCACCGGCCTGCTTGGCGACCTTGGGCAGGCGCTCGGGGCCGAGGACGACGAGCGCCACGACCGCGAGGACCACCATCTCGGAGAAACCGATGTCGAACATGAGGACCTAAACGCAACGAGCGGCACTCGGCCGCTCGCACACTGCAACCGCCGACCGGACGGGATGCCCCGCGAAGCGGGCCATCCGCGCGCCGTCAGCTCTTCGGCTTGGCGTCGACGTCGATCGTCTTGGACGCCTGCGCGTCGGCCGCGGCCGACTCCGAACCTTCCTTGACGCCTTCCTTGAAGCCCTTGACCGCACCACCGAGGTCGGACCCGATGTTGCGAAGCTTCTTGGTACCGAAGACCAGCATGATGATCACGAGGACGATCAGCCAGTGCCAAATGCTCAACGAACCCATCGCGGACTCCTGTATCAGGGCGGATTGACGCCCGAGCGAAGGGGGTCGGGACCGCCCAACACGTGCATGTGGAGATGATACACCTCCTGCCGACCCACTCTTCCGTTGTTGATGATGGTGCGAAAGCCGTCCGTCAGGCCCTGTTCCCGTGCCAGCTGCCCGGCCATTCCGAGCATCTTGCCCAGCGCGGCCTGATGGGCCATGTCCGCGTCGTAGAGGTTCACGACATGGACCTTGGGGATGATCAGGAAGTGCACCGGCGCCGCGGGATTGATGTCATGGAAGGCGAGGATGTCCTCGTCTTCGTAGACCTTGCGGGCGGGGATCTCGCCCCGGACGATGCGGCAGAAGATGCAGTCCTGGCTCATGTCGGCTTCCTGAATCCGTCAGTCCCGCTGCTTGCGCAGCGCCTTCTCGTCGATGCCGGACGTTCCCTCGCGACGCACCAGCTCGGCCAGCACGTCGGCGGGGGTCAGATTGTAATGGGCGAGCATGACGAGACAGTGGAACCACAGATCGGCGGTCTCGGAGACGATCCGGCCGGCGTCGCCATCCTTCGCCGCCATCACCGTCTCGGTCGCCTCCTCGCCGATCTTCTTGAGGATCGCGTCCTCGCCCTTGTGCAGCAGCCGCGCCACATAGGAGGTGTCGGGGTCGGCCCCGCGCCGGGACGCGACGGTCGCGGCCAGCCGCGCGAGGGTGTCGTCGCTGCGTTCGGTCATCCGGGGGATCCTACTTGTAGATCGATTCGGGGTCCTTCAGCACCGGGTCGACGACGACCCAGCGGCCGTCCTCCCATCGGCTGAAGAAGCAGGATTCGCGGCCGGTGTGGCAGGCGATGCCGCCGGCCTGTCCGACCTGGAGCAGCACGGCGTCGCCGTCGCAGTCGAGGCGCAGCTCGCGCACCGCCTGGCCGTGGCCGGATTCCTCGCCCTTGCGCCAGAGCCGCTGGCGCGAGCGCGAGAAGTACACCGCCCGGCCGCTGCGGGCGGTCTCGGCGAGGGCCTCGCGGTTCATCCAGGCGACCATCAGGATCCGGCCCGAGTCGGCATCCTGCGCGATCGCGGTGACCAGGCCCGCCGCATCCCAGCGGACCGCGTCGAGCCAGTCGGCGGACGCACCGGCGGCGACGGCCTCGCCGCCGGTGGCCGGGCGCGCCGGCGCACCGCCGCCCCCGCTGCCGCTCATTGCAGCCGCATCGCGATGCCGCGCGCCGCCAGGTGGCGCTTGGCCTCGTCGACGGTGTGCTGGCCGAAGTGGAAGATGCTCGCGGCGAGCACCGCGTCGGCATGGCCCTCGAGCACGCCGTCGGCCAGGTGCTGCAGCGTGCCGACGCCGCCCGAGGCGATGACCGGGACACCGACCGCGTCGGACACCGAGCGGGTCAGGCCGAGGTCGAAGCCCTGCTTCGTGCCGTCGCGGTCCATGCTCGTGAGCAGGATCTCGCCGGCGCCGAGCCGCTCGACCTCGCGGGCCCATTCGACCGCATCGCGGCCGGTGGCCTTGCGCCCGCCGTGGGTGAAGACCTCCCAGCGTCCCGGCGCGACCTGCTTGGCATCGATGGCGCAGACGATGGCCTGCGAGCCGAATCGACCGGCGGCGTCGGCGATCAGCTGCGGGTTCTGGAGCCCGGCGGTGTTGATCGAGACCTTGTCGGCGCCCGCGTTCAGCAGCCGGCGCACGTCCTCGACCACGCGCACGCCGCCGCCCACGGTGAGCGGGATGAACACCTCGGCGGCCACCGCCTCGATCACGTGCAGGATGATGTCGCGCTCGTCGGACGAGGCGGTGATGTCGAGGAAGGTCAGCTCGTCGGCGCCCTCGGCGTCGTAGCGGCGCGCGATCTCGACCGGATCGCCGGCGTCGCGCAGCGCGAGGAAGTTCACGCCCTTGACCACCCGGCCGGCCGTCACGTCCAGGCAGGGGATGATCCGCTTGGTCAGCATCTCAGCGCTGCCCGCGGACCGGGATGCCCGGGCGGGACGGACACACGGATGCCGCGCGCGCCGGGCCGGTCACGATTCGCCGCCGAGCTCGTCGGCGCGGGCCTGGGCGAGCGCGAAGTCGAGCGTGCCGTCGTAGATGGCGCGCCCGACGATCGCGGCCTCGATGCCCTCGTGCTCGACCGCGCTCAGCAGGTCGATGTCCTCGAGCGAGGACACGCCGCCGGAGGCGATGACCGGCACCGTCAGGCCGCGCGCGAGCCGCACCGTGGCCTCGATGTTCACGCCGCTCAGCATGCCGTCGCGACCGATGTCGGTGTAGATGACCGACTCGACGCCGTAGCCCTCGAACTTCTTGGCGAGGTCGAGCACGTCGTGGCCGGTGAGCTTGCTCCAGCCGTCGGTGGCGACCTTGCCGTCGCGGGCGTCGAGGCCGACGATGACCTGGCCGGGGAACGCACCGCAGGCATCGTGCAGGAAGCCCGGGTTCTTGACCGCGGCGGTGCCGATGATGACGTAGGAGATGCCGCCGTCGAGGTAGCGCTCGATGGTGTCGAGGTCGCGGATGCCGCCGCCGATCTGGACCGGGATGCGCGCGCCCACCTCGTTGACGATCGCCTTGATCGCGGCCTCGTTCTTCGGCTTGCCGGCGAACGCGCCGTTCAGGTCGACCAGGTGCAGGCGGCGCGCGCCGAGCTCGAGCCACTTGCGGGCCATGGCCGCGGGGTCGTCGGAGAAGACGGTGGCATCGTCCATGTCGCCCTGGCGAAGGCGCACGCAGCGGCCATCCTTGAGGTCGATGGCGGGGATGAGCAGCATCGGAGGGGCCTGGGTCGGCGAAATGCGTGGAGGGCGTCGAGCGGGACGGTCGGCGGTCAGGGACGCCAGTCGACGAAGTTCGCGTAGAGCCTGAGCCCGTGGGCGGCGCTCTTCTCGGGGTGGAACTGGGTGGCAAAAATGTTATCCCGCGCCACGACACAGGTAAAGCGGCGGCCGTAGTCGGTGCTGCCCACGGACAGCGCGGGGTCGGCGGGGCGGGCGTGGTAGCTGTGGACGAAGTAGAAGTAGGCGCCGTCGGGCACCCCCGACCACAGCGGATGCGGCCGGTCCTGTGCGACGCGGTTCCAGCCCATGTGCGGCACCTTCAGGCGAGCGCCGTCGGCACCGTGCATGTCGCCCGGGAAGCGCACCACCTGGCCGGCGATCAGGCCGAGGCCGGCGGTGCCGCCCTCCTCGCTCGCATCGAAGAGCATCTGCTCGCCGATGCACACGCCGAACAGCGGCTTGGTCCGGGCGGCCTCGAGCACGGCCTCGCGCAGGCCCGCCTCGTCGAGGTGACGCATGCAGTCGGGCATCGCGCCCTGGCCGGGGAACACCACGCGGTCGGCGGCCCGGATGCGGGCGGCGTCGCCGGAGATCTCCACGCGGGCCTTGGGGGCGACATGCTCGAAGGCCTTGGCCACCGAGCGCAGGTTGCCCATGCCGTAGTCGACCACCACGATCGCCGTCATCGCATCGGGTCCGGGTCGTCGGCGCGGGCAGGGCCTCAGCCCTGCAGGCTGCCCTTGGTCGACGGAATCTGGCCGGCGGCGCGCGGATCGGGCTCGACCGCCATCCGGAAGGCCCGCGCGAAGGCCTTGAACACCGTCTCGCACTGGTGGTGGGCGTTGTCGCCGCGCAGGGTGTCGACGTGCACGGTCATCTGCGCGTGGTTCACGAAGCCCTGGAAGAACTCGTGCGCCAGGTCGACGTCGAAGCTGCCGATCATCGCGCGGGTGAACGGGACGTTCCAGATCAGGCCGGGGCGGCCGGAGAAGTCGACGACGACCCGCGACAGCGCCTCGTCGAGCGGCACATAGGCGTGGCCGTAGCGGCGGATGCCCTTCTTGTCGCCGACCGCACGCGCGACCGCCTGGCCAAGGGTGATGCCGATGTCCTCGACGGTGTGGTGGCCGTCGATGTGCAGGTCGCCGTGCGCCTCGACCTCCAGGTCGACCAGCCCGTGGCGGGCGATCTGGTCGAGCATGTGGTCGAGGAAGGGCACGCCGGAGGCGAGCGTCTGGCGGCCGGTGCCGTCCAGGTCGATCCGGACGCGGATCTGCGTCTCGGCGGTATCGCGGCGGACTTCGGCGGTGCGCATGGCGGTGGCGTGCGGTGGGGGCGGCGGGCGGTTAGGCGGTTGGGCGGTTGGATGCTGCGGCTCGATCAGGCGGCTCGATCAGGCGGCTCGATCAGGCGGCCCGATCAGGCGGCGCTGTCCGGTGGCTCGATCGGGCAGCCGTTTCGGAGGCCCGGTCAGCGCCCGGACGGTACGGCGAGGGCGCCGCGCAGCGCCTCGAGCATCGCCGCGTTCTCGGCGGGGGTGCCCACGGTCAGGCGCAGGCATCCCGCCAGCAGTGGATGCATTCTACCCACGTCCTTGATCAGCACGCCGCGTTCGCGCATGCCGGCGGCGACGGCCGTCGAGTCGCCCACCCTGACCAGCAGGAAGTTGGCGCGCGACGGGAAGACCACGACCCCCGGGATCGCGGCGAGCGCCGCGGCGAGGCTGGTTCGGTCCTCGCGCAGCCGGGCGGCCTGGGCGAGCAGCACCTCGAGGTGCTCGAGCGCGAACTCGGCGGCGGCCTCGTCGAGCACGCTGACGTTGTACGGCGGGCGCACCTTGTCGAACTCGGCGATCCAGCGCGGCGCGGCCGCCATGTAGCCGATCCGGATGCCGGCCAGGCCGAGCTTGGAGACCGTCCGCATCACGACCAGGTTGTCGTGCCGGGGCAGCGCATCCATCCAGCTGTCGAGCGCGAAGGGCTGGTAGGCCTCGTCGAGGACGACCAGGCCGGGTGCCGCCGCGAGGATCGCCTCGACGTCGGCCCGCTCGAAGCAGTTGCCGGTGGGGTTGTTCGGATAGGCCAGCCAGACGATCGCGGGGCGGTGCCGCTCGATCGCGGCGAGCATCGCCTGCAGGTCGAGCGACAGGTCGGCGGCCAGCGGCACCGGCACGTAGGTGCTGCCTGCCAGGCGCGTCGACAGGTCGTACATCACGAACGAGGGCGCCGGCGCGACGACGGTGGCCCCCGGCCTGGCCGTGGCCACCGACATCATCGTGATCAGTTCGTCGGACCCGTTGCCCAGCAGCACGTCCGCGCCCGCGGGCACGCCGAGCGTCTCGCGCACGAGCTGCTTGAGCCGCGTGTAGCTCGGCGCCGGGTAGCGGTTGATCGCGACCGCGGCGAGCCGCTCGGCCAGCGCCGCGCGCAGCTCGGGCGGCAGCAGGTACGGGTTCTCCATCGCGTCGAGCTTGACCAGGCCGGCGGCCGGCGGCACGTGGTAGCCCGCCATCGCGAGCACCTCGGGGCGGATCAGGTCCTGCGGCGAGACGCTCACTCCGGCGCCTCCGCACGCAGCTCCGCGCTGCGCGCATGCGCCTGCAGCCCCTCGCCGTGCGCGAGCTCCGAGGCGATCGCGCCGAGCCTGCGGGCCCCCTTGGCGGACACCTCGATGATGCTCGAGCGCTTCTGGAAGTCGTAGACGCCGAGCGGCGACGAGAAGCGCGCGGTGCGCATCGTCGGCAGCACGTGGTTCGGACCCGCGCAGTAGTCGCCGAGCGACTCGCTGGTCCAGGGGCCGAGGAACATCGCGCCGGCATGGCGGATGCGATCGGCCCAGCGCTGCGGCTCGGCGGTGGAGATCTCCAGGTGCTCGGGGGCGATCCGGTTGGCGATCTCGCAGGCCTCCTCGAGGCTGCGGACCTTCACCAGCGCACCGCGCCCGGCGAGCGAGGCCGCGATCACGTCGCGACGCGGCATCGTCGGCAGCAGCCTGCGCACCGCGGCGTGCACCGCGTCGAGGAAGGCCGCGTCCGGGCACAGCAGGATCGCCTGGGCGAGCTCGTCGTGCTCGGCCTGCGAGAACAGGTCCATCGCGATCCAGTCGGGATCGGTGCCGCCGTCGCAGATGACGAGGATCTCGGACGGGCCGGCGATCATGTCGATGCCGACGGTGCCGAACACGCGGCGCTTGGCCTCGGCGACGTAGGCGTTGCCCGGGCCGACGATCTTGTCGACCGCAGGCACGGTGGCCGTGCCGTAGGCGAGCGCCCCGACCGCCTGCGCGCCGCCGATGGTGAACACGCGGTCGACGCCGGCGATCGCGGCGGCGGCCAGCACCAGCGGGTTGCGCACGCCGCCCGGCGTGGGCGTGACCATCACCAGCTCGGGGACGCCGGCGACCTTCGCCGGGATCGCGTTCATCAGCACCGACGACGGATAGGCCGCCTTGCCGCCGGGCACGTAGAGGCCGGCCCGGTCGAGCGGGCCGACCTTCTGCCCGAGGCGCGTGCCGTCGGCATCGACGTAGGACCACGACTGCGCGAGCTGGTGGCGGTGGTAGTCGCGCACCCGGTCGGCGGCGGCCTGCAGCGCATCGCGCCGGGCCGGCGAGAGGCCGGCGAGCGCGGCCTCGAGCTCGGCGCGCGGCAGCTCCAGGGCGCTCGCGTCGGCGACCTCGACCCGGTCGAAGCGGCGGGTGTACTCGAGCACCGCCGCGTCGCCGCGGGCCCGCACGTCGCGCAGGATCTCGGCCGCCGCACGCTCGATCTCGGCGTCCTGGTCGGCCTCCCAGGCCAGCAGCGCCGACAGGCGTGCCTCGAACCCCGGCTCGGTGCTGTCGAGGCGGTGGATGTCGGCGGCGTTAGCGTTCATGCGGGCGCCCCCGATCCGACCGCGCCCGCCAGCCGGTCGAGCAGCGGCGCGAGCGCCGCATGGCGGGTCTTGAGCGAAGCCTGGTTGACGATCAGGCGCGAGGAGATCTGCATGATCTCCTCGACCTCGACGAGGTCGTTGGCGCGCAGCGTGCTGCCGGTGGACACCAGGTCGACGATCGCATCGGCCAGCCCCACCAGCGGCGCGAGCTCCATCGAGCCGTACAGCTTGATCGGGTCGACGTGCACGCCCTTGGCGGCGAAATGCTCGCGCGCGACGGTCACGTACTTGGTGGCCACGCGAAGGCGTGCACCGCGGCGCACGGCCGCGGCGTAGTCGAAGCCGCGCTTCACCGCGACACACATCCGGCAGCGGCCGATGCGCAGATCGATCGGCTGGTAGAGGCCTTCGCCGCCATGCTCGAGCAGCACGTCGCGGCCGGCGACACCGAGGTCCGCCGCGCCGTACTGGACGTAGGTGGGCACGTCGGAGGCCCGGACGATGATCAGCCGCAGGCCCGGATCGGCGGTCGGCAGGATCAGCTTGCGGGAGTCGAGCACCGCGGGATCGACCTCGATGCCGACCGACTTCAGCAGCGGCAGCGTGTCGTCGAGGATGCGCCCCTTGGACAGCGCGAGCGTGATCATGCGTCGTCCACCGTGCGCACGCGCTCGATGCTCGCGCCGACCGCGGCGAGCTTGCGCTCCATCCGGTCGTAGCCGCGGTCGAGGTGGTAGACGCGGTCGACCAGCGTGTCACCGTCGGCGACGAGCCCGGCGATCACCAGGCCGGCCGAGGCACGCAGGTCGGTCGCCATCACGATCGCGCCCGACAACCCGCGCTTGCCACGGACCACCGCGGTGGTGCCCTCGGTATCGATCTCGGCCCCCAGGCGCCGCATCTCCTGGACGTGCATGAAGCGGTTCTCGAAGATCGTCTCGGTGATCACGCCGGTGCCGTCGGCCACGCAGTTCACCGCCATCATCTGCGCCTGCATGTCGGTGGCGAAGCCGGGGTACGGCGCGGTGCGCACGTTGACCGACTTCGGTCGCCCGTCCATCGTGCCGCGGATCCAGTCGGGGCCGCACTCGATGCGCAGGCCCGCCTCGCGCAGCTTGTCGAGCGTGGCGTCGAGCGTGTCCGGCTCGCAGTGCGTCAGCCGCAGGTCGCCGCCGGCGGCCGCCACCGCACACAGGAAAGTGCCGGTCTCGATCCGGTCCGACATCACGCGGTACGCACCGCCGTGCAGCGCCTGGACGCCCTCGATGACGATGCGATCGGTGCCGGCGCCGCGGATCCGCGCGCCGAGCGCGATCAGCGCGTTGGCGAGGTCGACGACCTCGGGCTCGCGGGCCGCGTTCTCGATGACCGTCTCGCCCTCGGCCAGCGTCGCGGCCATCATCAGGTTCTCGGTGCCGGTGACCGTCACCATGTCGGTGACGATCTTCGCGCCGCGCAGCCGCGAGGCGCGCGCCACCACGTAGCCGTGCTCGATGTCGATGCGGGCGCCGAGCGCCTGCAGGCCCTTGATGTGCTGGTCGACCGGCCGCTGGCCGATCGCGCAGCCGCCGGGCAGCGAGACCTTCGCCTCGCCGAACCGCGCGACCAGCGGTCCGAGCACCAGGATCGAGGCCCGCATGGTCTTGACGAGGTCGTAGGCCGCCTCGGTGCTGGTGATCGACGTGCCGTCGAGCGTCACCGTGCCGGCGGCGGCATCGCGCGTCGACTTCACGCCCATCCGCTCGAGCAGCTTGAGCGTGGTGCCGACGTCCTGCAGCTGCGGCACGTTCGACAGCTCGAGCGTGCCGGGCACCAGCAGACCGGCGCACAGGATCGGCAGCGCGGCGTTCTTCGCGCCCGAGATGCGGACGTCGCCCTGCAGGCGGCGGCCGCCGTGGATCAGCAGCTTGTCCATCTCAGCCCTGCTTCGAGCGCTGTGCCGCCCATTCTTCGGGGGTCAGCGTGGTCATCGAGAGCGCGTGGATCTCCTCGCGCATCCGGTCGCCGAGCACCGCGTAGACCATCTGGTGGCGCTGCACCGGGCGCTTGCCGGCGAACTGGGCCGAGACGATCGTCGCCTCGAAGTGACGGCCGTCGCCGTCGACGTGGAGGTGCTCGCACGGCAGGCCGTCGGCGATGTACCGGTGGATGGCGTCGGGGGTGGTCATGATGCGTGTCGGACGGCGTGGTGGCGCGAGCGGGACGCCCGCGCCGGGGTGGCTTCAGTGGCGGATCCGCCAGCCGGTGTGCAGCATCCGCAGGGCCACTGCGGCCACGACGGCCAGCGTCGTGCCCACGATCGCGAGGCTGACGGCGGGCGGCACGTCGGACTGCCCGAAGAAGCCGTAGCGGAAACCGTCGACCATGTAGAAGAACGGATTCAGGTGCGACACCGTCTGCCAGAACGCCGGCAGCGAATGCACGGAATAGAAGACGCCCGCGAGGAAGGTCGCGGGCATGATCAGGAAGTTCTGGAACATCGCGATCTGGTCGAACTTTTCCGCCCAGATCCCGCCGATCAAGCCCATTGTACCGAGAATCGCACTGCCCAGGACCGCGAAGACCAGGATCCAGCCGGGGGCGGCGAACATCGGCGGCGCGAACCAGGCGGTGACCAGCAGCACGCCGCAGCCGACCATCAGGCCGCGGGCGACGGCCGCCAGCACGTACGCCCCGAACAGCTCGAACGGCGAGAGCGGCGGCAGCAGCACGAACACCAGGTTGCCGGTGACCTTCGACTGGATCAGGGACGAGGACGCGTTGGCGAACGCGTTCTGCAGCACCGACATCATCACCAGGCCGGGCACCAGGAAGTTCACGTAGGGCACGCCCGGGAAGACCTGGACGTGCTCGGCGAGCGCCTGGGAGAACACCAGCAGGTAGAGCATCGCGGTCAGCACCGGCGCGGCCACCGTCTGCACGGCGACCTTCCAGAACCGCAGGATCTCCTTGTGGAGGAGGGTCCGGAAGCCGGTCATGTCGATGCGTCCTGGCTCATCGGCCGAGCAGGGTTCTGCGCCATGATGTTGAGGAACACATCCTCCAGATCCGTGTGCGCGAGCTCCATCTCCTCGATCCGGCAGCCCGCCTCGCGCAGCGCGGCCAGGATCGGCTCGAGCCGCTGCCAGTCCTCGAGGCGCAGCGCGATCCGGCCATCGGCGGCCGGCTCGCCCTGCAGCAGCGGGCGCAGCGCAGCCGGCAGCGCCGCTCCGGACAGCCGCAGCGACACCGTGCCGCCCCCGAAGCGCCCGAGCAGGTCGGCGGTCCGTTCGAGCGCGACCACCCTGCCCGCCTTGAGCATCGCGATCCGGCCGCACAGCTCCTGGGCTTCCTCGAGGTAGTGGGTCGTCAGCACGATGGTGTGACCGTCACGGTTGAGCCCGCGCACGAACTTCCAGAGCGTCTGCCGGAGCTCGACGTCGACGCCGGCGGTGGGCTCGTCGAGCACGATCACCGGCGGCCGATGCACCAGCGCCTGCGCCACCAGCACCCGGCGCTTCATGCCGCCGGACAGCGCGCGCATGTTCGCGTCGGCCTTCGAGGTCAGGTCCAGGTGATGCAGGATCTCGTCGATCCAGGCGTCGTTGCGCCGCAGCCCGTAGTACCCCGAGGTCAGGCGCAGCGTCTCGCGCACCGTGAAGAAGGGGTCGAAGACCAGTTCCTGCGGCACCACGCCGAGCGCGCGGCGGGCCGCCCGGTAGTCGGTGACGACGTCATGCCCCATCACCCGCACCGAGCCCGAGCTGGGGCGGTTCAGCCCGGCCACGATCGAGATCAGCGAGGTCTTGCCGGCGCCGTTCGGGCCCAGCAGCCCGAAGAACTCGCCCTGCTCGATCTGCATCGACACGCCCCGCAGCGCCTCGAACGCGCCGTAGCGCTTGTGGACCGAGGCGATGTCGATGACGGCGGGCATGGGCAGGGACAGGAGCGGGGGACATGCGCCGGGCGGGAGGCCCGTGCGCAGGGGCGCAGGCTGCGGCGCCCGCGACCGGTCAGGGCGTCGGCGGGCCGAACAGCGCCGCCTCGACGCCGTAGAGGGACGCGAGTTTACGCAAGTTCGGCGGCGGGTTCCGGAAGGCGGCCCCGGAACCGGCTTCCCGGCGCAGTGCCACCAGCACCGCGACGGCCGACGAATCGAAGCGCAGCAGCGGCGCGAGGTCGAGGCTGCCGCCCCCGCCGGCGAGCGCCTCGCGCGCTGCCTGCAGCGCGGCCGGCGCACCGTCCATCATGATCTCGGCGGGGCAGGCGGGCACGTCGGCTCAGCTCTTGCCGCCCTGGGCGAAGGCGCGGTTGCGGTCGCCCAGGCTCTTGATCAGCCCGTCGATGCCCTTCGCGTTGATCTCCTGGGTGAACTGGTTGCGGTAGGTCTCGACCAGCCACACCCCGAGCACGTTCAGGTCGTAGATCCGCCAGGCGGTCGCGGCCTTCTCCATCCGGTAGTCGAGCTGGATCGGGTCGCCGCGGCTCTGGACGATCTCGCTGCGGACGATCACCTCGGTGTCCTCGGCGGCCGCGCGCAGCGGCTTGACCCGGACCGTCTGGTCCTTGACCGCCGTCAGCGCTCCGGCGTAGGTCCGCAGCAGCAGCGCGCGGAACTCGACCATCAGCTGCTTCTGCTGCTCGGGCGTCGCCTGGCGCCAGCTGCGGCCGACCGCCAGCGCGGTCATCCGCTCGAAGTTCACGCTCGGCATGATCGATTCGTCGACGAACTGCGACAGCTTGCGCAGGTCGCCGGCCTGCAGGTCCTTGTCGGCCTTGATGCGTTCGAGGATCAGCGTGCTCATCACACGGATCTGCTCGTCGGGCGGCGGCACGGCCTGCGCGACGGCGGGGCCGGCGGGGGCCAGGGCGAACAGCCAGGCAGCGAGCGCCGCCAGCAGGTATCGGGTCATGATCGATCGTCCGGAGTCAGTCGTCGTCGGGCGGGTCGCCGTCGAACACGAGGTTGCGACGCCGCTGGAGGTAGGTGTCGCGCAAGAGCGTGTAACGGTCGAGCGCGTCGTTGAGCAGACGGTCTGCCGGCAGCAGCTGCGCCCGGATGTCGACGAACTGCACGCCGGCCACGGTATTGCGGAACGAGACGCTGTCGAAACGGTTGATCAGCGCGGCATAGGCGTCGACCCCGAACCCGATGCCGTCGCGCACGTTCGAGGGCCCGAAGAACGGCAGCACCAGATACGGGCCGGTCCCGACGCCCCAGACGCCGAGAGTCTGGCCGAAGTCCTCTCGGTGCTTTTCCAAGCCCGCATCGGACGCGGGGTCGGCGAAGCCCAGGAAGCCGAAGGTCGTGTTGAAGACGAACCGGCCGAGATCGCTGAAGCCGGCCCGCGGTTTGCCCTGCAGGAAGTTGTTCAGCGCGATGTACGGGTCGAGCAGGTTGGACAGGAAGTTGCGCGCGATCATCTGCAGCACTTCGGGCGTGTACTGGTCGTAGACCACGGCGACCGGACGGAACACCCAGCTGTCGATCGTGTCGTTGAACCCCGCGATCCCGCGGTTCATCGGCTCGAACGGGTCGCGGGCCGCCCGGCTCGCCCGATCGCCCTCGACATCGGTCGGATCGGTCTCGGCGCCCCGGGTGGCGCTGCCCGCGCTGACCGCACCCGCGGCACCGATCGCGGCCGCCGTGGCGCCATCGGCGCCGGCCGCAGCGCCATCGCCCGGCAGCGACGCGCAGCCCTCGGTGGCGAGCGCCACCGCCAGCACGGCGGCCGCGCCGAACGCACGCACCCGCCAGGGGCGGGCTCGGGTCGGCACGGTCGGGGATGCGCTCACGGCTTTTTCTCTCCTTCGGCGGCCTTGCTGAACAGGAACTGTCCGATGAGGTTCTCGAGCACGATCGCCGACTGCGTCATGCGGATGGTGTCGCCGGCCGCCAGCATCTTGTCGTCGCCGCCGGCCTCCAGTCCTATGTACTGTTCGCCGAGCAGGCCTGACGTCAGGATCTTGGCCGAACTGTCCTTGGGGAACTTGAAGCGCTGGTCGAGCGACAGCGACACGACCGCCTGATAGGTCTGGTCGTCGAAGGCGATGGAAGCCACCCGGCCGACGACGACCCCGGCGCTCTTGACCGGCGCACGGACCTTCAGCCCGCCGATGTTGTCGAACTTCGCCTGCGCCGCGTAGGTGCCGCCGGCGGTGAAGCTGCCGAGGTTGCCCGCCTTGAGGGCCAGGAACAGCAGCGCCGCCAGGCCGAGCAGCACGAAGCCGCCCACCAGGGTGTCGATCCGGCGGTTGGTGCTCATCGGGGTCCCCGGTCGTCTGTGGTCATCGTTGTTCCTTCATGCGGTGCCGAACATCAGCGCGGTGAGGATGAAGTCGAAGCCGAGCACCGCCAGCGACGAGGCGACCACCGTCGTGGTGGTGGCCCGCGACACGCCTTCGGGGGTCGGCTGCGCCTCGTGTCCGACGTACAGCGCGGTGAACGCGCAGACGAAGCCGAACACCACGCTCTTGAGAACGCCGTTGCCCAGGTCCTGGAAGACCTCGACACCGGCCTGCATCTGCGACCAGAAGCCGCCGGGGTCGACGCCGATCAGCAGCACGCCCACGCCCCAGCCGCCGATCACGCCGACCGCCGAGAAGATCGTGGCCAGCACCGGCATCGCGATGACGGCGGCCGCGAAGCGCGGTGCCAGCACCCGTGCCATCGGGTCGACGGCCATCATCTCCATCGCGGAGAGCTGCTCGCCCGCCTTCATCAGGCCGATCTCGGCGGTGAGCGAGGTGCCGGCGCGCCCCGCGAACAGCAGCGCCGCCACCACCGGACCGAGCTCGCGCAGCAGCGACAGCGCGACCATCAGGCCCAGCGCCTCGGCCGAACCGTAGCGCTGCAGGATGTAGTAGCCCTGGAACCCGAGCACGAAGCCGACGAACAGGCCCGAGACCGCGATGATCGACAGCGAACGGTTGCCGATGAAGTGCAGCTGGTCGATCACCAGGCGCGGGCGCGCGAGCGCACCGGGCAGCAGCACGAGCAGCCGCAGGAAGAACCGGGCGCCGTGGCCGATGCCGGCCACCCGGTCGCCGACCCAGGCGCCGACGAGGGCGAGCAGGCCGCTCATCGGGGCAGCCCCAGGTCCTCGGCGATCGGGGGCGCCGGGCGGTGGAACTGCACCGGACCGTCGCGCGAGCCGTGCAGGAACTGGACCACGTACGGATCCGAGGACGCGCGCAGCTCGTCGGGCGTGCCGGCCGCGACGATCCGGCCGTCACCCAGCAGGTAGACGCGATCGGCGATGGCGAAGGTCTCGGGCACGTCGTGGGTGACGACGATCGAGGTTGCGCCAAGCGCGTCGTTGAGCTCGCGGATCAGGTGCGCGATGGTGCCGAGCGAGATCGGGTCGAGGCCGGCGAACGGCTCGTCGTACATCAGCAGCGGCGGATCGAGGGCGATCGCCCGGGCGAGCGCCACCCGGCGCGCCATGCCGCCCGAGACCTGGGACGGCATCAGGGCGGCCGCGCCACGCAGACCGACCGCGTCGAGCTTCATGAGCACCAGGTCGCGGATCATCGACTCGGGCAGGCGGGTGTGCTCGCGCAGCGGGAACGCGACGTTCTCGAACACCGACAGGTCGGTGAACAGCGCGCCGAACTGGAACAGCATGCCCATCCGGCGCCGCATCCGGTAGAGCGCGTCGCGATCGAGGGCGCCGACGTCCTGCCCGTCGAAGCTGACCCGGCCGGCCGTTGCGCGCAGCTGGCCGCCGAGCAGCCGCAGCAGCGTCGTCTTGCCGGAGCCCGACCCGCCCATGAGCGCGACGACCTCGCCCCGGGGCACCCGCAGCGTCACGTCGCGCAGCAGCGGCCGACCCGCGTAGCCGAAATGCAGGGCGTCGAACGAGACGAAGGGCGGGATGTCGGGCAATGGCGCGGCCGCCGGCTGACTGGGGGCGGCCCGGGTGTCGGAAGGGGCAGAGTGTAGCAAGGCGGTCACGGACGACTCGGGGTGCCCGCACGCTGCAGGCGGGTCTCGGCCGAACTGACCTGCTCGACCGTGCCGGACAGCACCAGCGTGTCGCCCGCCTCCACGGCGAGGTCCGCCGGCCACTCGAGACGGCGGCGGCCGCCGCGCACGAGGGCGCTGATCGAGCAGCCCTCGAGCGCCAGCGCCGACAGCGGCTGCCCGACGGCCGAGGCCCCGGCCACCACGGTCACCGCGTGCAGCCGGAGGTGGTCGGCCTCGATCGTCTCGGTCTCCTGGTCGTCGGCGCCGTGGAAATAGCCGCGCAGCAGGCTGTAGCGGTCCTCGCGCACCGACCGGATGCGCCGCAGCACGCGGGCGAGCGGCACGCCGTTGAGGGCGAGCGCATGCGAGGCCAGCATCAGGCTGCCCTCGACCACCTCGGGCACGACCTCGGTCGCGCCGGCCTCGCGCAGCCGCTCGAGGACGGCGACGGTGGCGCTCCGCCCCACCACCGGCAGCTGCGGCGCGAGCACGCGCACCAGCCGCAGCAGCCGCAGCGCGGTCGGCGTGTCGTCGTAGGTGACCACCAGCACCGAGGCCCGGTGCACGCCCGCGGCCAGCAGCGTCTCGCGGCGCGTCGCATCGCCGTAGACCACCGACTCGCCGGCCGAGGCCGCCTCCCGGACCCGGTCGGGGTCGAGGTCGAGCGCCACGAACGGCACGCGCTCGGCCTCCAGCACGTGCGCCAGGCTCTGGCCGCTGCGACCGTAGCCGCAGATCAGGATGTGCCGGTCGCGCGACAGGCTGCGGGCGGCGATCGTCTGCAGCTGCAGCGAGCGCTGCAGCCACTCCTGCTGCGAGACCCGCAGCGCGATCCAGTCCGCGCGGCCGATCAGCCAGGGGCTGGCGAGCATCGACAGCAGCATCGCCGCGAGCATCGGCTGCAGCATGTCGGGGGCGAGCAGGGTCGAGTCGGCGGCCAGCGCCAGCAGCACGAACGCGAACTCGCCGGCCTGGGCGAGCCAGACGCCGGTGCGGATCGCGATCGGCGCCGGATCGCCCATCGCCCGGGAGATCGCGACCACCAGGCCGAACTTGAGCAGGATCGGCAGCGTGGTGCACGCCAGCACCAGCGGCCAGGACTGCAGCACGACGCCCAGGTCGAGCTTCATGCCGATCGTGATGAAGAACAGGCCCAGCAGGATGTCGCGGAACGGCTTGATGTCCTCCTCGACCTGATGGCGGTACTCGGTCTCGGAGATCAGCATGCCGGCGACGAACGCACCGAGCTCCATCGACAGCCCCGCCTTCTTGGTGAGCCAGGCGAAGAACAGCGCCGCGAGCAGGATGTTCAGCGTGAACAGCTCGTGCGAGCGCTGCCGTGCGACCCGCAGGAACCAGTGGTGCATCAGCGGCGGGCCGAAGCGCAGCAGCACCACCAGCAGCAGTGCGGCCTTGGCGAGCGCGAACCCGACGGGCATCCACCAGTCGGCCTGTCCGCCCCCGAGCGCCGGGATCACGATCAGCAGCGGGATCAGCGCGAGGTCCTGGAAGAGCAGCACCGCGAAGATCCGCCGGCCGTGCTCGGTCTCGAGCGCGCGGCGCTCGGCGAGCAGCTTGCTCACCAGCGCGGTCGAGGACATCGCCACGGCGCTGCCCAGCACCAGCGCGCCGCGCCAGTCGAGGCCCCCGGGGAGCGCCCAGGCGAGCCACGCCGCGGGCATCACGACCGCCACGAGCATGACCGCGCCGATGGTCGCGAAGACCTGCGCCGAGCCGAGGCCGAACACGAAGCGGCGCATCGCCGAGAGCTTGGAGAGGTTGAACTCCAGGCCGAGCGTGAACATCAGGAAGACCACGCCCAGTTCGGCGAGGAGGTGCACCGCGTCGGTGTTGGCGGCCAGATTGCCCGCATACGGGCCGAGCACGACCCCCACCATCAGGTAGGCGACCAGCGCGGGCATGCCCAGTCCGCGCAGCAGCAGCACCGCGACGATGCTCGCGGCGAGCAGCAGCAGAGTGACTTCGAGGGCCGTCAGCATCGGCGTCGCGAGGCGGGCATGGAGGGGATTTCCGGCAGGAGCGGGGCATCGGGTCGGCCCGGGACGGCACGCTATACTCGACCGATGACCGACCCGATTGTAGCCACGCCGGCCGACGCGGACCGCCTCGTCGCGCAGGCGCGCGAGGTGCTGCGCATCGAGGCCGACGCGGTCGGGGCGCTCGGAGCCCGCATCGGGGCCGGGTTCGTCGAGGCCTGCCGGCTGATCCTCGCCTGCCGCGGCCGCGTGGTGGTCAGCGGCATCGGCAAGTCCGGCCACGTCGCCCGCAAGCTCGCCGCCACCCTCGCCTCCACCGGCACGCCGGCCTTCTTCGTGCATCCGGCCGAGGCCAGCCACGGCGATCTCGGCATGGTCACCCGCGACGACGTCTTCGTCGCGCTGTCGAACTCGGGCCGCACCGAGGAGCTGCTCGCGATCGTCGTGCCGGTCAAGCGCCAGGGTGCGAAGCTCGTCGCGATGACCGGCGACCCGCAGTCGCCGCTCGCGCGCGAGGCCGACGCCCACCTCGATGCCCGCGTCGACAAGGAAGCCTGCCCGCTGAACCTGGCGCCCACCGCCAGCACGACGGCTGCGCTGGCCCACGGCGACGCGCTCGCCGTCGCCCTGCTCGATGCGCGCGGCTTCGACGCCAGCGACTTCGCGCGCTCGCACCCCGGCGGCTCGCTCGGCCGCAAGCTGCTCACCCGCGTCTCCGACGTGATGCGCAGCGGCGACGCGCTGCCGTCGGTGCCGCTCGGTGCTTCGCTGCCCGCCGCGATCCTCGAGGTCACGCGCAAGCGCATGGGCATGACCGCCGTGATCGACCCCGAGGGCCGCGTCGCCGGCATCTTCACCGACGGCGACCTGCGGCGCCTGCTCGAGCGCACCACCGACATCGGCGGCCTGCGGGTCGACGACGTGATGACGCGCTCGCCGGCGTCCATCGGGGCCGAGTCGCTCGCGGTCGAGGCGGTGCGCCGGATGGAGGAGCGCCGCATCGGGCAGCTGCTGGTGCTCGATGCCGACCGGCGGATGGTCGGTGCGCTGAACATCCACGACCTGCTGACGGCGCGCGTCGTATGAGCGACGCCCCGGGCCTCGAGCGCGCCGCCGCAGTGCGGCTGATGGCCTTCGACGTCGACGGCACCCTCACCGACGGCAGCCTGCACATCGGCCCGTCGGGCGAGGCGTTCAAGCGCTTCTCGGTGCGCGACGGGATGGGCCTGGTACTGCTGCGCGAGGCCGGCATCCGGGTCGCGCTGGTGACCGGTCGCAGCTCGGCGATCGTCGAGCAGCGGGCCCGCGAACTGCGCATCGACACCGTGCTCCAGGGCGTCGGCGACAAGGCGGCCGCGATGCGGACGCTGTGCGCGCAGGCCGGGCTCGAGCCCGCACAGGCCGGCTTCATGGGCGACGACTGGCCCGACCTGCCGGCGATGCAGGCGGTCGGCTTCGCGGCCGCCGTGCCCGATGCCGCCCCCGAACTGCTGCGCGTGGCCCACTGGGTCGCCACCGCGCCGGCCGGCGGCGGCGCGGTCCGCGAGCTGGCCGAGCACCTGCTGCGCGCGCAGGGTCGGCTCGACGCGATGCTCGGGCGCTTCGACGGCCGGGCCGCCTGAGCCTCGCCGCGACCGGACGCGCACGATGAAGGCCCGCTCGCTCGACCGGATCGCCGCGGTGGTGTCGGTGGTGCTGCTCGGCGCCCTCGGCCTGTTCACCTTCTACCTCGCGCAGGTCTCGGATGGCGGCGAGAGCGCCCGTGCCCCCCGCACGGTCGCCCCCGATCGACCCGACTACTTCGTCGAACGCATGGCGCTGCTGACCATGAACGACCAGGGCGATCCCGCCTATCGGCTCGAGGCCAGCCAGCTGCAGCACTTCCCGCAGGACGACGTGGCCGATTTCGAGGACCCGGTTATGGTGAGCCTCGACCCCGGACGGCCCCGCGTCACGATCACCGCCAACCGCGGCCGCCTGATCCAGGGCGGCGAGGAGGCCCGGCTGTCGGGCAACGTGGTCGTGACCCGCGCCGCGACCGAGAAGACCGCCCCGATGAAGGTCGAGACCGAGTACGCGGTGGTCCTGCCCGACGAGGACATCGTGCGCACCGGCTGGCCGGTCACCGTCATCCAGGGCGGCCAGCAGCTGAACGGGGTGGGCATGGAGCTGAACAATCGGACTCGGCAATTGCGGGTAGACTCGCAGGTCCGCGTCGTCGTCCCGCCGCCTGCGGCCGCCCCCGCCGGCGGCGCACACTGAGCCGTCCGCGACGCACTCCCAGACCCCCGATGACCCGACACCCCGGCCCGCCGTCACGCCTCGTCGCGAGCTGTGTGGCGATCGTGCTCGCCGTCTGCGCACCGGCCGCGGTCGCCGAGCGGGCCGACCGCTACAAGCCCACGAACGTCGAATCCGACCGGATGAACTACGACGACCTCAAGCAGGTCAACGTGTTCTCGGGTGCCGTGGTGCTGACCCGCGGCACGATCACCCTGCGCGGCGACCGGCTGGTGCTGCAGCAGGATGCGGAGGGCTATCAGTACGGCACGGCCACCGGCCGGCTCGCGAGCTTCCGCCAGAAGCGCGACGGCGTCGACGAGTGGGTCGAGGGGCACGGCGAGGAGATCCACTACGACGGCAAGACCGAGAAGCTGCGCTTCAGCGGACGGGCGAAGGTCCGTCGCCTCGAGGGCACCCGGGTCGTCGACGAGATCGAAGGCGCCGTCATCGTCTACGACAGCCGCAGCGAGCAGTACGAGGTCGAGGGTGGCACGGCCGGCGGGCCGGCGGTCGCCGGCGGACGGGTGCGGGTCGTGATCCAGCCGCGCCTCGGCGACGGCGCGCCGCCTCAGC
>CAIUGQ010000244.1 GCA_903898725.1 uncultured Burkholderiales bacterium
AGCGCACGGCCCCCCGGCGGAACAGGTTGACGACCGCGAGCAGGATCACGGCGCCGACCAGCGACACCACCATCGCGCCGATGCTGAAGTTGCTCTGGTTGATGGTGCCGACCCCGAGCAGCGGCGAGATCAGCCATCCGCCGAGCATCGCGCCGACGATGCCGACGACGACGTTGAGCAGGACGCCTTGCTGGGCATCGGTGCGCATGATCATGCTGGCAATCCAGCCGATCACGCCTCCGACGACGAGCCAGATGAGCAGGTTCATGGTGCCTCCTTGGGAAGTTGCGGTGGTACGCACTGCGTAGCATCCGCCGTGCCCGGCACCGGTCCGCGAGCCTGCCCGGTCGTCCAGACCGGTCCGCGGGCGGCGCAACCGCCCGCTGCGGCCGCCGTCGCGCGCGGTCAGCGCGGCGACAGCACCACCGCGACGCCGCCCTGCTGGCTCACCAGCCTCGACAGCGCCGCATACAGCTCGTCGCCGCTGCGTCCGTCGATCCAGCGGCCGTCGCGCAGCCGGTAGTGGAAGCCGCCCGAGCGGGCCGCCACCCAGATCTCCTGGGCGGCCGAGTGGCTGTTGACGATGAGCTTCGAATCGTCCTCGAAGGTCATCGTGATCACGTTGCCCTGGCGCTCGACATCGACGTCGAGATCGCCGTCCGCGGCACGCTCGATCGCGGCCTCGATCGCGTCGAGCGCCGCCTCGGCGTCGCGCTGGAAGGCCTGATCGCTCATGCTATGCTGGCCTCATGGTTCGCGGTCGTTCCCGCGTGGATGCACGCAGTCTTCGCGCCGGGCCCCGCCCGATGCGACTGCTCGCGGTGATTCTAGCGGGTTCGCTGGTCGTGGCCTGCGGGCAGCGCGGACCGCTGTACCTCCCGGTGCCGCCGGCAGAACCGCCGCCGAGGGTGCGCGCACCCTCCGGCGGTACCGTCGTGATGCCGCCGGTCCGACCGAGCGCCGAGCCGACGCCGACCGACCCCGACCGGCCTGCGCGTCGGACCGAGTGAGCGCCGGTCGGTGCTGCGCCGACCCGTCTCCAGCCGTCCCCAGTCGTCCCCAGTCGTCCCCAGTCGTCTTCAGCCCGCCCTCTTCTTCTCTCCCCGAGGTACCGATGTCCTGGTTCCCCACGATCGGTGGTCGCCTGCACGCCGAACAGGTCCCGCTCGCCGACATCGCCGAGCGCTTCGGCACGCCCACCTGGGTCTACTCGCGCGGGGCGATCGAAGCCGCCTGGGACGAGTTCGCGCAGGCCACCGCCGGACGCCGTGCGCTGGTCTGCTATGCGATCAAGGCCAACAGCAACCTCGCGGTGCTCGAACTGCTCGCGCGCCGCGGCGCCGGCTTCGACATCGTGTCGGCAGGCGAACTCGCCCGCGTGCTGGCGGCGGGCGGCGACCCCGCCCGCATCGTGTTCTCCGGCGTCGGCAAGCGCCACACCGAGATGCGGGCGGCGCTGGCGGCGGGCGTGCGCTGCTTCAACGTCGAGTCCGAGAGCGAACTGGTCCACCTCGACTCGGTCGCCGGGTCGATGGGGCTGCGTGCGCCCGTGTCGCTGCGCGTGAACCCCGACGTCGACGCCGGCACGCATCCGTACATCTCCACGGGCCTGCGCGAGAACAAGTTCGGCATCTCGCACGAGCGCGCGCTCGCGGCCTACCGTCAGGCCGCCGCCCTGCCCAACCTGCGCATCGAAGGCATCGACTGCCACATCGGCTCGCAGATCACCGAGATCGCGCCCTTCCTCGCGGCACTCGACCGTCTGCTCGAGCTGGTCGACGCGCTCGCGGCCGACGGCATCGCGATCCACCATCTCGACCTCGGCGGCGGACTCGGCATCACCTACCGCGACGAGGCGCCGCCCGCGCGCGGCGCGATGCTCGCCGCGCTGTTCGAGCGGATCGACGCCTGGGCCGCCTCGCGCGGCCGCGAGGCGCCCGAGACGCTCTTCGAGTTCGGTCGCGCGATGGTCGGCAATGCCGGCGTGCTGCTGACGCGCGTCGAGGTGCTCAAGGCCAACGGCGACAAGCGCTTCGCGGTGGTCGACGCCGCGATGAACGATCTGATGCGACCGGCGATGTACGAGGCCTGGCACGACATCGTCACCGTCGAGCCCGGCACGGCGACGGCGCTCGAGTACGACGTGGTCGGTCCGGTCTGCGAATCCGGCGACTGGCTGGGGCGCGGCCGCGAACTCGCGATCGGCGAGGGCGACCTGCTCGCCATCCTGTCCGCGGGCGCCTACGGCATGGCGATGAGCTCGAACTACAACACCCGTCCGCGCGGCGCGGAGGTGATGGTCGACGGGCCGCGGATGCATGTCGTGCGCGAGCGCGAGCGCATCGCGGACCTCTTCTCCGGCGAGCACACCCTGCCGCGGGACTGACGCGGGACGGACGCTTGCAGCGCGCCGCGGCCTCTCAGCCGCGCGCGCGCGCCTTCAGACGGTCGAACACCCGCCAGCCGAGCATCAGCACGACCGCGGCCGCGTACCAGCCGACCTCCGAGTAGTCGTTCTTGCCGGACTTGTGCCACCAGTAGTGCAGCACGCCGGTCACCGCGACCAGGTAGACCAGCTTGTGCAGCGATCCCCAGCGCCGTCCGAGGCGGCGCACCATCGCGTCGGTCGAGGTCGCCGCGAGCGGCACCATCAGCAGGAAGGCCGCGAAGCCCATGGTGACGAACGGCCGCTTGATCACGTCCTGCACGATCGCCTGCACGTCGAACCACTGGTCGAACCACACGTACGTGGTCAGGTGCAGCACCGCGTAGAAGAACGCGAACAGCCCGATCATCCGCCGCAGCCGCACCAGCCAGTTCAGCCCGGTTGCGCGCCGCAGGGGCGTGACCGCCAGGCCCGCGCACAGGAAGACCAGCGTCCAGGTGCCGGTCGAGCGCGTGACCAGCTCGATCGGGTTCGCGCCCAGACCGCCGAACCAGCCCATCGTGCCGGCGAGCACCAGCCGCGCGAGCGGCAGCAGCGCCAGCACGAACAGGGCCGCCTTGATCGCCGGCAGCGCGCGCGGCACGCCGCCGCGCCGCGCCGGACGCGCTTCAGTAGAAGCGCTTGAGGTCCATGCCGGCATAGAGGCTCGCGACCTGGTCCGCGTAGCCGTTGAACATCAGCGTCGGCCGTTTGCGCTGGATGAATCCGTCCTCGCCGATGCGGCGCTCGGTCGCCTGCGACCAGCGCGGGTGATCGACGTTCGGATTCACGTTGGAGTAGAAGCCGTACTCCTGCGGCGCCGAGCGGTTCCAAGACGTCACCGGCTGCTTCTCGACGAAGCGGATCTTCACCAGCGACTTGCCGCTCTTGAAGCCGTACTTCCATGGCACGACGAGCCGCAGCGGCGCGCCGTTCTGGTTGGGCAGCACCTCGCCGTACAGGCCGAAGGTCAGCAGCGTCAGCGGGCTGTTCGCCTCGTCCATGCGCAGGGCCTCGATGTACGGCCATGCGATCACCGACGAGGTCACGCCGGGCATCTGCTTCGGGTCGTTCAGCGTGTGGAACTCGACGAACTTCGCATTGCCGTTGGGCTCGACGCGCCGGATCAGCTCGGACAGCGGGAACCCCACCCAGGGGATCACCATCGACCAGCCCTCGACGCAGCGCATCCGGTAGATGCGCTCCTCCATCGGTGCCAGCTTGAGCAGCGTCTCGATGTCGAAGGTGCCCGGCTTGCCGACCTCGCCTTCGACCGCGACCGTCCACGGGCGGGTCTTGAGGCGGCCGGCGTTCTTCACCGGATCGTCCTTGTCGAGGCCGAACTCGTAGAAGTTGTTGTAGGTGGTGACGTCCTTGTAGGGCGTCGGCTTGTCGGTCGTACCGAAGGGTCCGGGCTTGCCCGGCAGCTTCGCCGCCTCGGGCTTCGGCCCCTGGGCGAGCGCCAGCCCGGGCGCGGCCGGCAGCGCCAGCCCGGCGGCAGCGGCGCGGATCAGCGCCCGACGGCGCTGCCAGACGCGGCGCGGGGTGATCTCTGACGCGGTGGGGTCGTGGCGGGGCGGGGTGCGGATGAGCACTCGGATCTCCTGGGCGCAGGGGCGCGACGAACGGGTGGTCGTCATTCTGCGGGAGTCCTGACCCACCGGCCAGCGCCAGACGTGACAAGGGCGCCCGGAGGCGCCCCTGTCGCGGCGTGCGGTCGGTACCCGCTCAGCGCAGGCCGGCCACGTAGTCGGCGACCGCCTTGATCTCGCGGTCGGACAGCCGTGCAGAGATGGCCGTCATCTGCGCGCTGTTCATCCGCTGGCCGCCACGGAACTGCACCAGCTGCGACTCGGTGTACTCGGCCCACTGGCCGGCGAGGCGCGGGTACTGGGCCGGCATGCCGGCGCCCGCCGGGCCGTGGCAGCCGGCGCACGAGGGCACCTGCTTGCCCGGAATGCCGCCCCGGTAGATCTGCTGGCCGAGCTCGACCAGCGCCTTGTCCTTGGCGGAAGACGGCTTCTTGACCTGGCTCGCGTAGTAGGCGGCGACATTGCGCTTGTCGTCGTCGGACAGCGTCGAGGCAAAGCCCATCATGATCGCGTTCACGCGCTCGGCCTGCTTGGCGCCGGGCTGCGGCACGAAGTTGACCAGCTGCTTGTACAGGTACTCGGGGTGCTGGCCGGCCAGCTTGGGATTCGCCGGGCCGGTGGCGTTGCCGTCCGCACCGTGGCACGCGGCGCAGGCCTGCGAGGCGATCTGCTGGCCTTTCGCCAGGTCGACCTTCTTCGGGGCCCCCTGGGCCTGTGCGGTGCCGCCGATGCCGAGGAGCACCGCGACGGCGAGTGCCGCGACGGCCTGAAAGGCTCTGACACGAGCGCCCGCGGCTGCAGCGCCATCACCCTGCTGCCCGAACGTGACTGCGTGTTCGCTTGCGGAGGAGGCCGATCGGATCATCGAGTACACCTGAAAGTCGTTAATGCGCACAAACCCCGGATTGTACAATAGCCCCGGTCCATGCCGCTCCTCCCCACCGCCCGCTTCCATACCACCGTCGCTGCCCTGCACCAGCTGCCGCGGGACGGCCTCGTCGAGGTCGCCTTCGTCGGGCGCTCGAACGCCGGCAAGTCCTCGGCCATCAACGTGCTGTGCAACCGCAAGCGGCTGGCCTTCTCCAGCCGGACGCCCGGCCGCACCCAGGCGCTCAACTACTTCACGGTCGGGCCCGAGGAGCGTCCGCTCGGCTACCTGGTCGACACCCCCGGCTACGGCTATGCGTCCGCCCCGCTCGAGATGAAGCGGACCTGGGACCAGCTCGCCGGGCAGTACCTGCAGAAGCGCCCGCAGCTCGCCGGCGTCGTGCTGCTCGCCGACATCCGCCGCGGGCTGACCGACCTCGACCGGCGCCTGATCGGCTGGGTGCCCGCTGGCGTGCGGCTGTCGGTCACGTTGACCAAGTCCGACAAGCTCTCTCGCGAGCAGGCTCGCAAGACCCAGCGCGAGGTCGCCGCGGAGCTCGCCCGGGTGCGCCCCGGGATCGGCGATCTGGTGATGCTCTTCTCCGCTTTGAACCGGTCCGGCAGCGACGAACTCGCCGAACTCGTGGAGAATTGGATCCAGATCGGCCTGCCCGAGTCGCCGCAGCCGCCGGCGGCCTGAGTCTCCACCGGTCACAAAAAAAACCCCGGCGACTTTGCAGTCCCGGGGTGGAAACGCCTTTGAAGACTTCGCAGGCACCCGCTCAGGGAGGAGAAGCGGGAGACAGTCGGGTGACCATCTGTTGTCCATGATAAGTGCTGTGCAAAGTTTTGCAAGCGCTTTTTGACCGACCCGTCCGTGCGCTGACCGACGAGTCGAAGGAAACGACGAATGGCCCAATTTCCCCAATCAGAACAAGGCTTCCCGGTCCATCGCCCGCGTCGCCTCCGACGCGACGATTTCACGCGCAGGCTCGTTCGTGAGAACGTCGTGAGCGTCGATGACCTGATCTATCCGGTGTTTGTCCTGGACGGCAACGGCATCACGCAGCAGGTCGCGTCGATGCCCGGCGTCGAGCGCCACAGCATCGACCGGCTGCTCGGCGTCGCCGAGAAGTGCGCCGTCGCGCGCATTCCGGTCATGGCGCTCTTCCCGGTCATCGAGCCCTCGCTCAAGACGCCCGACGGCCGCATCGCCACCGACCCCGACGGACTCGTGCCGCGCGCGGTCCGCGAGATCAAGAAGCACTTCCCGCAGCTCGGCGTGCTGACCGACGTGGCGCTCGACCCGTTCACCAGCCACGGCCAGGACGGCGTGATCGACGACAACGGTTACGTGATCAACGACATCACCGTCGAGCTGCTGCGGGCGCAGGCGGTGGTGCAGGCCGAGGCCGGCGTCGACATCGTCGCGCCCTCGGACATGATGGATGGCCGCGTCGGCGCCATCCGCCATGCGCTCGAGGAGGCCGGGCACATCCACACCCGGATCATGGCGTACTCGGCGAAGTACGCATCGGGCTTCTACGGCCCCTTCCGCGATGCGGTCGGCTCGGCGAGCAACCTGGGCAAGGGCGACAAGAAGACCTACCAGATGGACCCGGCCAACAGCGACGAGGCCCTGCGCGAGGTGGCGCTCGACCTGCAGGAAGGCGCCGACATGGTGATGGTCAAGCCCGGCATGCCCTACCTGGACATCGTGCGCCGCGTGAAGGACACCTTCGCCGTGCCGACCTTCGTGTACCAGGTGAGCGGCGAGTACGCGATGCTCAAGGCCGCGGCCGCCAACGGCTGGCTCGACGAGCGCGCCGTCGCGCTCGAGTCGCTGCTGGCGTTCAAGCGTGCCGGCGCCGACGGCATCCTGACCTACTTCGCGCTGGACGCGGCGCGGTGGCTGGAGCAGCGCTGAGCGCGACGGCGGGCGGTGCGCCGTCCGCCGCCGGTGACGACGACGAGCGTCCGCCGCCCCGCTCGGCGCCCGAGGCCTCGCGCGAGACGCCCTCGGACCTGGACACCGGCGCGCCGCCCGTGACGGTGCTGTGGATCGCGCCCGGACGCTGCGAGGCGATCACCGAAGCGCAGCCGGTCGCGCCCTCGGGGCACGGCTATGCCTGGGTCGATGCGCACTACGAGTCGCCGCGCGCCTGGGTGGAGACCGTCGAGCGCCTGACCGGCGTCACGGTCCTCGAGGAACATCTGTCCGACGCCGAGAACGCCACGCATCCGTCGTACTTCGACTCGACGCGCGACTACGAGATGATCGTGTTCCGCGGTCTGGCGGTGCGGCCCGGCAGCGCCCCCGATCCGGACGAGCCGATCCGCATCCGCACCCGGCCGACGGTGTTCTTCCTGTTCCCGAGTTGCGTCGTCAGCGTGCGTCCGGCCGACAGCCGCCAGATCCCCGCGCTGCGCCGCCGCCTGCTCGATGCGGCGCGCTTCAAGCAGCGGCTGCCCAGCCGCCCCGAGGAGCTGATGCTGCGCGTCCTCAACGGGATGGTCGACCGCTACCTCGACCTGCGCCAGCCGGTGACCGACCAGCTCGAGTACTGGCAGCGCGAGCTCCTCGATCCGCGGCGGGCCTTTCGCGACTGGGTGTCCCTGCTCGAGGCCCGACGTCAGCTGCGCAAGCTCGAGAACCTGTCCGAGGAACAGCTCGATGCGCTGCAGGAATGGCGCGACGAGCGGCTCGACCGGCACGGCGGCCACGACGACGCCGCCCGAGACTGGGCCGACACGACCGAGGCGGGCAGCCCCGCAGTCGGATCGCCGGAGCCCGCGATGCCCTCGCTGACCGACGCGCTCGAAGTCCGCGTCAACGACCTGGTCGAGCACATCGAGCGGGTCCGCGGCCACGCGCAGCGCCTCGAGACCTCGATCGAGTCGGCCGTGCAGCTGCACTTCTCGGCGACCGCGCACCGCACGAACCAGATCATGCGGACGCTGACGGTGCTGACCGCGACCTTCATGCCGCTGACGCTGATCACCGGCATCTTCGGCATGAACTTCGAGGTGATGCCGGGCGTGCACTCGCCGGCCGGGTTCTGGTGGACGATGGGCGCGATGGCGACGATCGCGATCGGCCTGGTGCTGTTCTTCAGGACCCGCCGTTACCTGGAGGAGACCGGGCTGCGCGGGGGTTCGAAGCGCCTGCGGCGGCGGCGCAGCTGATCGCGGTCTAGGGCGCGGGCCTCCTGCGGCGGCGCACGGGTACCGGCACCGGCACGCCGGCGGATGCGACCTTCGCCCGCCGTCGTGCCGCGGGCACCGCCTGGGCCTCCCGCAGCGCAGCATCGACCAGCGTGTCGGCCATCCACAGCGCGATACGCTCGACCTCGCGGTCCGGCAGGCCCCAGATGTCCTTGAGGATCACATACGGCTCGATGCCATAGACGACCGACAGCGCGTGGTGGAGCCGATCCCGCAGAGCGGGCGGCAGCCCGAGCGGTTCGATCGCATGAGAGAGGATTCGGATCCGGTGCCCACGGCGGTACGGCACCTCCTCGAGGAGACCGGCGCGCTCGCGCCCCCACTGCTCGAGCGCCAGCAGCGCGGCCGCGCGCAGCTGCGGCTCGAACTCCTTGAAGCGCGGAAAGGTCGCCGTGAACAGCTCCCGCACCCGGGCGCGCCCGTCCGGGACTTCCGACGAGAGCGCGCGCAAGGGCCCGAGCGACGCCTCGACCACCGCGCTGATCAGCGCACTGCGGCTGCCGAAGCATCGGTACGCGGTCGCCCGCGAGACACCGGAGCGCACTGCCACCTCCGCCACCGAAGGAATGTGGCCGTCGGCCTGGATGAGCGCCATCGCCGTGTCGAGCAGCAGGCGCACGGTCGCGGGCTTGACCCCGCGGTCGGGCACCGGGGCGACGGTCGGCACGCGAGGCGCGGGCTTAGTGCGAGCGGTCAGGAAGGCTCCGAGACGGGCGTGATGCGATTCGGCGCTTGTGATCTGCGCGGTACGGTGTCTATACTCGCTCCATCCTGTTTTGAGACGCAAGTCTCATTCGCCCGATCTGGGTCGGCACACAGGTGACAACGGCTCGCGGCAGACCGGCAAGCGTCGGCAGACAACGGGCCCAACCGAGACATGCTTCATGCGCCTGGCGAGTTGGACCTGGGGTGGACGTCACCACGCTGGCAGCATCTCCGCATGCGGCCGCGAGGCGACGCCGCTCGCGGTGACGCGACCCGAGCGCGGCGTGCTCGACCTCGTCGACCTGCTGGTGCGCGGCGAGCCGCTGCC
>CAIUGQ010000245.1 GCA_903898725.1 uncultured Burkholderiales bacterium
CGCCACCCGCGGGCTGGCCCGCTTCCCCGATGCGCGCAGCCTCGCGCGCGTGCAGGGCGAGGCGCTGCTCGCCGCCGGACAGCCGGCCGAGGCGCTGCGTCTGCTGCGCGATCACCTGCTGGTCTGGCGCAGCGATGCGCGCCTGTGGCAGCTCAGCTCGCAGGCGCACTTCGCGCTCGGGCAGCGCGCCGAGGCCCACCGCGCCGTCGCCGAGCAGTACATCCTGCTCGGCTCGCCGATGTCCGCGCTCGACCAGCTCCGGCGCGGCCAGCGGGCCGGCGACAACGACTTCTACGCCGCGTCGACGATCGACGCACGGATCCGCGAGATCGAGCCCGACGCGCTGCGCGAGTTCGAGGAGACCCGTCAGCAGGGCCAGCAGCGCTAGGCCGGACGCCTCAGCGCGGCGTCGGCTCGAACCCGAATGCCGTGGCGGGCGGCTCGCCGAGCAGGCCGACGGCGTGTTCCCCCATCAGCCGCAGCGTGCCGGCGCGGCCACCGGGGCCGGGCGCATCGAGCAGCGTCAGATCGAGGGCACCGAGGTCGCGGTCGTCGATGCAGCCCGCGCCGAGGTCCGTCTCGAGCCACAGGTTGCCCTCGGCGTCCGCCGCGGCGCGCCCGATCCGTCCGACCGGATACCCGGTGTGCGTGATCAGCGACTGCGCGGGCGCCTCGCCCATCACGCGAAAGAGCAGCGGCGCGAACGCCAGATCGACGAAGACGCGCTGCGGGCCGTTCTGCCAGTGCCAGCGGCCCTGCGGGTCGGCCGAGTAGTTGCGCCCGATGAAGTCGATGATCGGCGGGCTGGTGATCTCGCTGCCCGCGCCATGCAGCGCCTCGTCGAAGCCGGGCACGCCGCGGTCGATGAGCAGCCAGCGCCCGCGCCGGTCCAGGCGCAGCCAGCCGTGCACCGCGGGGACATCGGGCCAGCGTGCCATCGCCTGGAGGACCTGGTCGTCGATCGGCATGGGGTCTCCTCAGGCGGTGTGAGCGGGCACGACGGCGGTGCCGAGCACGGCAGCGAAGTGCTCGAAGAAGCGGTTCGGCAGCCAGTCGGAGCGTCCTGGCGGCGGCCCGCTGAGGAATCCGACATGGCCGCCCTGGGCCGGATACTCGAGGCGGACCGCGGCCGACACTTCGGCGGGCGAGGCGAGTGCCGAAGGCGGCAGGAACGGATCGTTCAGTGCGTTGATCACGAGCGTCGGCACCGTGATCCCGCCGAGATACTGCCGGCACGACGACCGTGTCCAGTAGTCGACCGCGCCCGCGAACCCGTGCAGCGGCGCGGTCACGTGCTCGTCGAAGTCGAAGAAGGTCCGGCTGGCCGCGACGAGCGCCGGGTCGAAGAGGCCAGGGTGGCGCTCGAGCATCGCGATGCTCTTGCGACGCAGCGTGCGCAGGAAGTGCTCGGTGTAGAGCCGGTTGAAGCCGCGGGCCAGCGCGATCGCACCCGCCTGCAGGTCCTGCGGCGGCGACACCGCGGCCGCCGCCGCGACGAAGCCCGCCGAGGTGCCGCGTTCGCCGAGCCACTTGAGCAGCACGTTGCCGCCGAGCGAGACGCCCGCCGCCAGCAGCGGACCCGCCGGCGCGCCGCCCGCGCCCGGACGGGCCGCGAGCCGGCGCAGCAGCCAGTCGGCCTCCTCGGAGTCGCCGGAGTGGTAGGCGCGCGGCAGGCGGTTCGGCGTGCCGCTGCAGCCGCGGAAGTGGATCACCACGCCGTCCATGCCCCGGGCGAGCGCCGCGGCCATCAGCACGCGGGCGTAGTGGCTGTCGGAGCTGCCCTCGAGTCCGTGGAAGAGCGCCAGCAGCGGCCGGTCCGCCTGTCGAGGGGAGCCGGGTGGCGCGACGGCCCAGTCGAGATCGACGAAGTCGCCGTCGGGGGTGTCCCATCGCTCGCGGCGCAGGGTCGGTACCGGACGCGGCGCGATCACGGCCGTCCAGACCGTCTGCGCATGCCGGCCCGGCAGCCAGCCGGGCGCGCGATAGGCACCGCCCGACCCGATGCCGCCGGATCCGGCCATCACGCCTCGGGGGTCAGTGCAGTCGGCCGGGCGGCGGTCGACGCGGGTCCGCGTCGGGCGCGCCGTCGTCGTCGTCGGCATCGGGACGCTCGATGCCCAGGCGCGCGCCGATCCAGCCCGGCGTGTCGTCGTCGTCCTCGTCCTCGTCATCGTCGGCGTCACCGGTCTCGCCGGACTCGGACACGCCCGCGTGATGCACCAGGATGCGCCAGCCGCCGCCGGCGCGGACGAACACGTTGGTCGTCACCACCTCGACGGTCTCGGCGCCGCCGCGGCCCTCGACGGTGATCCGCTCGATGAGGCTGTGCACCGCCACGTCGGCGCTGCGCCAGGCATGGACCGCGGCGACGACGATGCGAACGCCACCCGCCGCGAAGATCTCGCGGAAGGACCCGGTGATGGCCTCGCGGCCGATGAGGCGCGGGCCGCCGGGATGGTTGCAGACCGCGGCGTCGTCGTCGGCCCAGAGGGCCATCATCCGGTCGAGGTCACCGTCGGCCATGGCGGCGTAGAACGCGCGCTCGGCAGCCTCGGCAGTGGCGTGAAGGCGTTGCATGCGGCCTTCATCTTATCGGATGTCGCGGCTCGGGAACCGGGCGGCGGCCCGCAGCGAGGCGAACACCGACTCCGGCCGCACCCCGCTCGTGCATCGGCCGTGGCCGTACCGGCAGACCGGGTCGTGGCAGGGGCTGCAGGCCTCGTGGAGCCATTCGACCTTCGCCCGCGGCGAGCGCGGCGGGGCGAATCGCGGGTCGGTGGGGCCGAACACGGCGACCATCGGTCGTGCGTAGGCGGCCGCCACGTGCATCAGGCCGCAGTCGTGCGAGACGACCGCGTCGGCCCGGGCGAGGAGGGCGATCGCGTCGCCGAGCGACTGCTGCCCGCACAGGTTGAGCGCGGTGCCGCCCGAGAGGGCGGCGATCTCGGTCGCGAAGGCCCGGTCGCCCGGGTCGCCGATCAGCACCGGGCGCAGGCCCGGCCATTCGGCGCCGGCGATCGCGATCAGCGACGCCCAGTGCCGGGCCGGCCAGCGCCGGCTCGGACCGGCTTCGGCGCCCACGCACAGCACGAGCAGTCGCGTGTCGGGCTGCAGCCCGGCCCGCAGCCGGGCCGCCGACTCGCGCGCCGCGTCGTGGGCGAGCACCGGATTCGGCACCTGCCCGGGCAGCGGATGCGAGGCGTCGAAGGCCAGGTGCGCGAAGCGCTCGACGGCGGGGCGGCTGATGTCGTCGGCGGGGCGGTCGGCGCCGCTGGCGTGGACGGTGCAGTGAGGCTGGTTGATCAGGCCCCAGCGGGTACCGCAGTGCAGGCCGATCCGGATCGGGATGCCGGCCAGCCAGGGCACGAGGGCGGCTCGCTTGGAGCCCGGCAGCACGTAGACCCGGTCATGCCGATGGCGGTCCAGCCGACGCGCGAGCTGGAACTTCCCCCACGGCCGGACGGGGCCGAATGCGTGCCCCGAGGTGAACACCTCGGTGATCTCGGCCATGGCCTCGAACACCGGGGCGACCGCGGGGTCGGCCAGCACGTCGATGCGCCCGGCCGGGTCCTGGCCGCGCAGGAGCGCGGCCAGCGGCTGGGTCATCACCGCTTCGGCAAGCGTGTCGGGAGCAACGATCAGGGTGCGCATCGGCCAGGAAGTCGTCGAAGCCAGGATGGCCCCGCTCGATTCTCAGCGCATCGGCCGCGCCCGCCTGTGACGGATTCACGCTCCCGCCGAAAGGCGGGAGTGAGGAAAGTCCGTCCTTGACGATCAGTGACCCTTGACCACCGTGCCGGGCGCGAGCCGGTATTCGGTGCCGCAGTACGGGCAGAGTGCCCGCCCGGTGTGCGCCACGTCCAGGAACACCCGCGGGTGCTGGTTCCAGACGGTCATCCGGCGGTTCGGGCAGAAGGCGGGCAGGTCGCCGGCCCCGAGTTCCACCACCGAAGCGGGGTGGCCGGGGCCGCGAGGCGCATTGAGGTCGACCATGTCGGTGCTCCGAGCTCAGACCTGGGTCAGCCAGTGGGCGTACTTGTCGGACTTGCCGCCCACCACGTCGAAGAACAGCGCCTGCAGCCGGCCGGTGACCGGGCCGCGCGTGCCGGCGCCGATGGTCCGGTCGTCGAGTTCGCGGATCGGGGTGATCTCGGCGGCGGTGCCGGTGAAGAAGGCCTCGTCGGCGCAGTACATCTCGTCGCGCGTGATGCGCTTCTCGATGACGGTGATCCCCATGTCGCGGGCCATCGTGATCACCGAGTTGCGGGTGATGCCGTCGAGGCACGAGGCGACGTCGGGGGTGTAGAGGACGCCATCGCGGACCATGAAGACGTTCTCGCCGGCGCCCTCGGACACGTAGCCCTCGGTGTCGAGCAGCAGCGCCTCGTCGTAGCCGTGCGCGGTCACTTCCTGGTTGGCCAGGATCGAGTTGACGTAGTAGCCGCTTGCCTTGGCACGCACCAGCGACGCGTTGACGTGGTGGCGCGTGTAGGACGAGGTCTTGACGCGGATGCCCTTGGCGAGACCGTCCTCGCCGAGGTACGCCCCCCAGGGCCAGGCCGCGACCGCGACGTGGATGGTGTTGCCGCGCGGCGAGACGCCGAGCTTCTCGGAGCCGATCCAGGCGATCGGACGCAGGTAGCAGGACTCGAGCGCGTTGGCCCGCACGACCTCCTTCTGCGCGTCCATCATCTGCTCGGGCGTGTACGGCAGCTTCATCTGGAAGATGTGCGCCGAGTTGAACAGGCGGCGGGTGTGCTCGGCCAGCCGGAAGATCGCGGTGCCCGCGACGGTCTTGTAGGCGCGCACGCCCTCGAAGACGCCCATACCGTAGTGAAGCGAATGCGTCAGCACGTGGATCTTGGCGTCACGCCAGTCCACCAGCTTGCCGTCGAACCAGATGTGCCCGTCGCGATCGGCCATCGACATGATCTTCTCCCCGTCCGTGTCCTCGGTGCGTAGAGACCGGATTCTATCGGAAAGGCCTCGCCCGGGCCGGCGCCGGCAGGCCGCCCGGCTAGAATGCGGGCTTGGGGAGAGTGCTGGTGAAGATCGAGTCCTTGCGCTTTCAGGTGAGCCTGATCGCGCTGCTGCAGGCGCTCCTGCTGACGAACAACGTCACGCTGATCGCCATCAACGGCCTGGCGGGCGCCGCGCTCGCCGCCGACCCGACCTTCGCGACGCTGCCCGTCACCGGTTACGTTCTGGGCGCCGCGCTCTCGAGCATGGGGGCCGCGCGCATCATGCGCCTGCGCGGCCGGCGGCTCGGCTACACGGTGGGTGCGCTGTTCGCGCTGGTCGGCAGCCTGCTGGCCGGCTGGGCGGTGCTCGAGCGCAGCCTGGTGATGCTGGTGGCGGCCACCTTCGTGCTCGGCGTCTACAACGCGTTCGGCGCGAGCTACCGGTTCGCCGCCGCCGATGCGGCCGATGCCTGGAAGCCCTCGTTCCGGGCCCGGGCCATCTCGCTGGTGCTGGCCGCCGGCATCGTCGGCGGCGTCGTCGGCCCCGAGCTCTCGAAGCTCACCCGCGAGGCGCTGCCCACGATGTTCGCCGGGTCGTACCTGGCGCTCACCGTGTTCGCGCTCGCCTCGCTCGCGCTCGCGCAGCTGCTGAGGCTGCCCGAGGCCAAGCCGGGCGCGGCAGCGGCGGCCGCCGCGCAGGGCCCGGCGCGACCGCTTGCCGAGATCCTGGCGCAGCCCACCGCCTGGGTCTCGGTGCTGGTGGCGGCGCTCGCCTACGGGGTGATGAACCTCGTGATGGTCGCCACGCCGCTCGCCATGCAGGTCTGCAGCCATCCGTACGCGTCGGCCGCGTGGGTGCTCGAGTGGCACGTGATCGGCATGTTCGCCCCGGGGCTGGTGACCGGCTCGATCATCGGCCGCTTCGGCATCGTGCCGGTGATCGTGACCGGCTGCGCGCTGATGCTCGTCAGCGCGGCGGTCGCGCTCTCGGGCATCGGGCTGACCGAGTTCACGGTCGCGCTGTTCGCCCTCGGCGTGGGCTGGAACTTCATGTACACCGGCGCCACCACGCTGCTCACCACCTGCTACCGGCCCTCCGAGAAGAACCGCGTGCAGGGCTTCAACGACGCCTGCGTGTTCGCGACGATGGTCACCTCCTCGCTGTCGTCCGGTGCGCTGCTGCACATCCAGGGCTGGTACATCATCAACGCGATGTCCGTGCCGTTCGTGCTCGCGGCGCTGTGCGCGACGCTGTGGGCCGCGCGCGCCGCGGGCTGGAAGGTGGGTCGTGTCGCTGCCTGAGGCCGGGCGCGGCGCCGGGCCCGACGGGGCCGCGCAGGGCTTCCCCTGGGATGCGTTCGCATCGGGGTCGCGGGCGATCGGCTCGACCGTGGCCGGCACCTTCTGCTGGGGTCTGGTCACCGGGGTCGCGATGGTCAAGGGCGGCCTGTCGACCTCGCAGGCGCTGGGCATGGTGGTGCTCGTCTACTCGGGCACCGCGCAGCTCGCCGCGATGCCGCTGCTGTCGGCCGGTGCCGCGCTGACCGCCATCTGGGCGACCGCGCTGCTCGCGAACCTGCGCTTCGTCGTCTACAGCGCGGTGGTGGCGACCGAGTTCCGCGGGCTGCCGCTCGGGCAGCGCCTGATGCTCGGCTGGATGACCACCGACACCGGGCTCGCCGCCTACTACGGACGCAGCGCGGGCGGCGGGTGGGAGGCGTCGACGGGCGACGAGCCGGTGCGTCGCCGTGCGGCGCGCTTTCTCGGGACGAACGTCACCGTCTACGCGGGCTGGTCGATCGGCTCGATCGTCGGCGTCGCGCTCGCCGCACTGATCCCCGATTCGCCGCGGATCGCCTTCATCGGCGTGCTGGCGATCATGGCCCTGATCGGTCCGATGCTCGCCGCGCGGGCGGCGCTCGGCGCCGCGCTCGCCGCGGGCGTGGTGGCCATCGTCGGACGCGGCTGGCCGTGGCGGATGGGCCTGTTCGCCGCGATCGCGGCCGGCATCGGGGCGGCGGTGCTGCTGTGGCGGCGTGCGGCCCCCACGCCCGCCCCCGCCCCCTCGACGGGGCCGACCCAGCGATGACGCTCGCTGACGGCTACGCCTGGGCGGCGATCGGCGGGCTGGTGGTCGTCGTCTTCGTGACCCGCAACGTGTTCATGGCGCTGCCGCGACGCCTGCATCCGAGCGGCACGCTCGAGC
>CAIUGQ010000246.1 GCA_903898725.1 uncultured Burkholderiales bacterium
AGCGAGCGGGTCACCTACTCGGCGGGCGTGCCGACGGTCTGGCAGGGCCTGCTCGCCTACGTCGCCTCGAACGGCCTGAAGTTCTCGACCTTCCGGCGCACGGTCATCGGCGGCTCGGCCTGCCCGCCCGCCATGATCCGCACCTTCCAGGAGCAGTACGGCGTCGACGTGATCCATGCCTGGGGGATGACCGAGCTGTCGCCGCTCGGCACGCTGTCGCGACTGCAGAACAAGCACCTGGACCTGCCCGAGGCCGATCGGCAGCGGGTGCTCGAGAAGCAGGGCCACGTCATCTACGGCGTCGACATGAAGATCGTCGGTGACTCGGGCGACGAGCTCGCCTGGGACGGCAAGACCTACGGCGACCTCCTCGTGCGCGGCCCCTGGGTCGTCAAGGAGTACTTCAACGGGGAGGGCGGCGACCCGCTCACCTACGACGCGGAGGGCCGTGGCTGGTTCCCGACCGGCGACGTCGCGACCATCGACGCCGACGGCTACATGCAGATCACCGATCGCAGCAAGGACGTCATCAAGTCCGGCGGCGAGTGGATCAGCTCGATCGACCTCGAGAACCTCGCGGTCGCGCACCCCGGCGTCGCCCAGGCGGCGGTGATCGGCATCGCCCACCCCAAGTGGGACGAACGCCCGCTGCTGGTGGTCGTGCGCAAGCCGGGCGCCGAGCTCACGAAGGACGATCTGCTGAAGTTCTACGAAGGCAAGATCGCGAAGTGGTGGACGCCCGACGACGTGCAGTTCGTCGAGGCGATTCCGCTGGGCGCGACCGGCAAGATCCTCAAGACCAAGCTGCGCGAGACCTTCAAGGACTACCGCTTGCCGGGCGTCTGATTCCGGTTATCATCGCTCGCGGCTGCTGCAGTGGACAGCGGCCAGCCTTCTCAAAACACAGGAGACATGACGATGGGTACCCGTACCGCGATCTCGTTCGCGCTCGCAGCCGCCTTTGCCTCGAGCGCCGCCTTCGCCCAGACGGGCACCGTCAAGGTCGCCTGGATCGATCCGCTCTCCGGCATGATGGCGCCGCTCGGCCAGAACATGGTCCGCAGCTGGCAGTACGCGGCCGACCTCGCCAACCAGCAGAAATGGGCGGGCGACGTGAAGTTCGAGGTCGTTCCCTTCGACAACAAGCTGAGCCCCCAGGAAAGCCTGACGGTGCTCAAGTCGATCATCGACCAGGGCATCCGCTACGTCGCGCAGGGCAACGGCTCGGGCGTCGCGATCGCGCTGGCCGACGCCATCCAGAAGCACAACGAGCGCAACCCCGGCAAGGAAATCGTCTTCCTGAACTACGCCGCGGTCGACCCGTCGCTGACCAACGAGCGGTGCAGCTTCTGGCACTTCCGGCTCGACATCAACGCCGACATGAAGATGGAAGCGCTGACCGCCTACATGGCGAAGCAGCCGGACATCAAGAAGGTCTACCTGATCAACCAGGACTACGCGTTCGGCCACTCGGTCGAGAAGGCTGCGGAGGAG
Organism: uncultured Burkholderiales bacterium; assembly: GCA_903898725.1. Classification (GTDB taxonomy): domain Bacteria; phylum Pseudomonadota; class Gammaproteobacteria; order Burkholderiales; family Burkholderiaceae_E; genus UBA4615. The sequence continues at coordinate 1,495 of CAIUGQ010000246.1, forward strand.
TACCTGAAGGTCAAGCGGCCGGACATCCAGATCGTCGGCAAGGACCGCCATCCGCTGGCCCAGGTCCGCGACTTCGCGCCCTACGTCGCGAAGATCAAGGCCGCCGGCGCCGACACGATCATCACCGGCAACTGGGGCGCCGACCTCGCGCTGATGGTCAAGGCCGCCAACGACGCCGGCCTGAAGGCGAACTTCTACACGTACTACGCCGGCACCACGGGTGTTCCGACCGCGATGGGCGCGTCGGGCGCGGACCGCGTCCGGATGGTGGCCTACTGGCATCCGAACGATCCGCAGGCCAAGGGTCAGGACATCGTCGAGGGCTTCAAGAAGAAGTTCAACGACGACTACTACACGATGGCCACCTACACGGCGTTCAAGATGCTCGGCGAGGGCATGAAGAAGGCCAAGTCGACCGAGCCGCTGAAGGTCGCCTACGCGATGGAAGGCCTGAAGTTCACGTCGCTGAACGGCGACGTCGAGATGCGGGCCACCGACCACCAGCTCCAGCAGCCGGTCTACATCGCCACCTGGTCGAAGGTCGACGGCAAGTCGGTCAAGTACGACCAGGAGAACACCGGCTACGGCTGGAAGACCGAGTCGCGCCTCGATTCGTACGTGGCGGCGCAGCCCACCTCCTGCCAGATGAAGCGGCCGGCCAAGCCCTGAGCCTGACGGCGCGCGGTCGCACCGCGCGCCGATGTGTTGAAGCGCGCGCCCGGCCCTGCGCCGGGCGCCGTCACGATTCTCCCGCGGACCCGCCTCCGCCTCCCAACCGCGACTCCTCCCGGCCGTGGAATTCTTCCTGAACTCGCTGCTGAACGGCGTCAGCTACGGGCTGCTGCTGTTCATGCTGGCCTCGGGCCTCACGCTGATCTTCAGCATGATGGGCGTGCTGAACTTCGCGCACGCGTCCTTCTACATGATCGGTGCCTACTTCGCGTACCAGGTCAGCACCTGGCTCGGGTTCTGGCCCGCGCTGATCGTCGCTCCGCTGCTGGTGGGCGTGCTCGGTGCACTGGTCGAGAAGTACGGCCTGCGCCGGGTGCACAAGTGGGGTCACGTCCCCGAGCTGCTCTTCACCTTCGGCCTGTCCTACATCGTGGTCGAGCTCGTCCAGATCATCTGGGGCAGGGCGGCGGTGCCCTACCAGGTGCCGGCGGAGCTTCAGGGGCCGCTGTTCACGCTGTTCACCACCTCGTTCCCGAAGTACCGCGGCTTCATGATGCTGGTCGCGGTGCTGATGCTGGTCGCGATCTGGCTGATGCTGACCCGCACCCGGATCGGGCTGGTCATCCAGGCGTCGCTGACCCATCCGGAGACGGTCGAGGCGCTGGGCCACAACGTGCCACGCGTGTTCATGCTGACCTTCGCGGGCGGTACCGCGCTCGCCGGGCTGGCCGGGGTGATCGGCGGCAACGCCTTCGTCACCGAACCCTCGATGGCGGCCCTCGTCGGCTCGATCATCTTCGTGGTGACGGTGGTGGGCGGCATGGGATCGCTCGCCGGCGCCTTCATCGCCTCGCTGCTGATCGGCGTGATGCAGAGCTTCGCGATCGCCGTCGACTACTCGGGCATCAAGCTCGCCCAGGACATCGGATTCGCCGTGACGCCCGCGACGCCGTTCTACTCGCTGTTCCAGCTCACCGTGTCGCAGGTCGCACCGGTCCTGCCCTACCTGCTGCTGGTGCTGATCCTGATCTTCAGGCCCAAGGGCCTGATGGGCACGCGGGAGGGCTGAAGACATGTCGAGCTCACCGTCCGTGCGCCCCGGTCGCAGCGTCCGTTTCCAGCCGCTGAACGTCGGCCGCTGGCTCGTCTGGGGCCTGACCGCGATCCTGTTCGCGGTCATCCCGATGATCTTCAAGTCCGGGTTCGCGATCACGCTGCTGTCGCAGATGGGCATCCTGATCGTCTTCGCCCTGTCCTACAACATGATCTTCGGCCAGGGCGGCATGCTGTCCTTCGGCCATGCAGTCTACTCGGGGCTGGGCGCGTTCTTCGCCATCCATGCGCTGAACTGGGTGGGCGCGGGCACGCTGCCGCTGCCGGTGTCGCTGATCCCGCTGGTCGGCGGCCTGTTCGGTGCGCTGTTCGGCGTGTTGTTCGGCTACGTGACCACGAAGAAGGCCGGCACGCCGTTCGCGATGATCACCCTCGGCCTGGGCGAGATGGTGTTCGCGGCCTCCCTGATGTTCCCGGGCTTCTTCGGCGGCGAGGGCGGCATCTCCAGCAACCGCGTGGTGGGCGAGCCGTTCCTCGGCATCAGCTACGGCCCCGCGATCGAGGTCTACTACCTGATCGCGATCTGGTGCTTCGTGTCGATGATCGCGATGTTCGCGTTCTCCCACACCCCGCTGGGCCGGATCTCCAACGCGGTGCGCGACAACCCCGAGCGCGCCGAGTTCCTGGGCTACAACACCCAGCGCGTGCGCTACCTGGTGCTGATCGCGTCGGCCTTCTTCGCCGGCATCTCGGGCGGCCTGGCTGCGATCAACTTCGAGATCGTCACCGCCGAGAACGTGTCTGCCGCGCGCTCCGGCGGGGTGCTGCTCGCCGCGTTCATCGGGGGGGCGATGTTCTTCTTCGGCCCGGTGATCGGCTCGGTGATCTTCGTGCTGTTCGCGGTCGCGCTGTCGGAATGGACCAAGGCCTGGCAGTTCTACCTCGGGGTCTTCTTCGTGCTGATGGTGATGTACGCGCCGGGTGGCGTCGCCTCGCTGATCCTGATGAACCTGCGGGTCGCGAAGTACCGGCTCTTCGCGCGGCTGCGCGACCCGTACGTCGGCATCCTGATGACCGGCGGGGTGCTGCTGATCGGCATCATCCTCGTGGTCGAGATGAGCTATCACCTGACGCTGAACTTCGCCGCGGGCTCGAAGACCACGATCTTCGGCTTCACGATGGACGGCGGCGATCCGGCCTTCTGGGTCCTGGCCTTCGGCATCCTGATCTCGGGCGCGCTGTCGTTCGAGGCGATGCGCCGCTACTTCGTCCGGGAGTGGGGCGCGGTGCAGGAGAAGATCGAGGACCAGCTGCAGCGCGAGCAGCGCGCCTGACGGGACGCATGCGATGACGACCTCCGCACTGAAGCTGTCCGGCGTGCGCAAGAGCTTCGGCAAGACCGAGATCATCCGCGGCGTCGACCTCGACATCCCGCAGGGCGAGCGGCATGCCGTGATCGGGCCGAACGGCGCCGGCAAGTCGACGCTGTTCAACCTGATCTCCGGCCGGTTCCCGGTCAGCGCCGGCCGCATCGAGCTCGCCGGCCGTGACATCACCGGCCGCAAGCCCTTCGAGATCAACCGGATGGGCCTGTCGCGCAGCTTCCAGATCACCAACATCTTCCCGAGGATGTCGGTGTTCGAGAACATCCGCTGCGCGACGCTCTATCCGCTCGGCTACAAGTACTCGTTCTGGCATCGGCTCGATGCGCTCAAGGACGCGGCCGATCGCGCCGACGACATCGTCCAGCGGATCGGCCTGAAGGCGCGCAACGACACGATGGCCGGGCTGCTCACCTACGCGGAGCAGCGTGCGCTCGAGATCGGCATCACCGTCGCCGGCGGTGCCGACGTGATCCTGCTCGACGAGCCGACCGCGGGCATGAGCCGCTCGGAGTCCGACGCCGCGGTCGAGCTGATCCGGCGGATGACCGAGGGCAAGACGCTGGTCATGGTCGAGCACGACATGAGCGTGGTGTTCGGTCTGGCCGACCGCATCTCGGTCGTCGTCTACGGCGAGGTCATCGCCTCCGACGCGCCGGCCCGCATCCGCGAGAACCGCGCGGTCCAGGAAGCCTACCTGGGCACGACGCTGACGGAGGACGCCCATGGCTGAGCCGCTGCTGCAGGTCGCGAACCTGCATGCCTACTACGGCAAGAGCCACGTGCTGCACGGGGTCGACCTGCAGGTCGGGCAAGGCGAGATCGTCAGCCTGCTCGGCCGCAATGGCGTCGGCCGCTCGACCACCGTCAAGTCGGTGATGGGGCTGGTCACCGGCACCGGCTCGGTCCGCTTCAAGGGCCAGGAGATCCTGGGGCTGAAGGCGTACGAGATCGCGCACAAGGGACTCGGCTACGTGCCCGAGAACCGCGACATCTTCCCGACGCTGACGGTCGAGCAGAACCTGATCCTCGGGCTCAAGGGCAAGACCGCGGGCCGCTGGTCGATCGACGACATGTACGGGATGTTCCCTCGGCTGCGCGAGCGCCAGCACACCCAGGCCGGCGTGCTGTCGGGTGGCGAGCAGCAGATGCTCACGCTGTGCCGCACGCTGATGGGCGACCCCGACCTGATCATGATCGACGAGCCGACCGAGGGGTTGGCGCCGAAGATCGTCGAGCTGGTCGCCCAGTACCTCAAGGAACTCGAGCGGCGCGGCATCTCGATCCTGCTGGTCGAGCAGAAGCTCGCCATCGCGCTCGACATCTCCAGCCGCGTCTACGTGATGGGCCACGGCCACATCGTCTTCGAAGGCACGCCGGCGGACCTGCGCGCGAACGCCCAGATCCGCAAGGAATGGCTGGAGGTGTGAGCGCGGCTCGTGGAGAGGGCGGCGCAGACGCCCGGTTCCACGACGGCCCGGGGCACTGCCCCGGGCGCCGCGCGAACGGCGCAGCGCGCGGAGCGCGCGAGCACAGCGCGGCCCGTGCAGAGGGCGACGCAGTCGCCCGGTTGCACGGTAGACCGGGCCACTGGCCCGGTCGCCGTTCGAACGGCGCAGCGGCCGGAGGCCGCGAGCACAGCGGGACCCGTGCAGAGGGCGGCGCAGACGCCCGGTTCCACGACAGCCCGGGGCACTGCCCCGGGCGCCGCGCGAACGGCGCAGCGGCCGGAGGCCGCGAGCACAGCGCG
>CAIUGQ010000247.1 GCA_903898725.1 uncultured Burkholderiales bacterium
GGACAAGGTCGCGCATCTCGTCCTCTACGGCGGATTCGGCGGTACTGCCTGGGTGATGCTGGGCGGAGGACGGCCGACGGCAGATCTCCTGGCCCCGATAGCAGCCGTGACGGTCGGGGTGGCGGACGAGTTCGCCCAGTCCTTCAGCCCGGGGCGCGTCGTCGGCCTGGGCGACATCGCCGCCGATGCTATCGGCGCGCTGCTGGTGGTGGCGACGCTGGTCCTGCTGCGCGAACGGTACCGTCCGGCATCCCTGCACGACGCCCGGGGCTAAGCCCGCCTGCCCGACGCGGATCGGGCGCGTTGGAAATGCGTGCACATGTGACCTCCTTCCAGCAATCACCCGACAAGGTGAGTACGTTCTCCTTATAGCCGAACCGCGCGGTTGCGGATGGCTCGAAGCCCGGATTACCCTTGTCTCGGGATGCTCTGCCTGGCGCATCCCAAATGGCCTCCTCACCTCGCTGGCTCTGGACATCATGCTCGCTCACACGCGCTCGGCATCTGCCGTTGCGCCGGCTGACGACGTTCCTGCGTCTGTGGCCGGTGATCCCCTGCTCGCGCTCGCCGTCGACACCCTCAAACAGGGTCTGATCCTGTTCGACGCGACCGGTCACGTGATCGGCGCCAACGCCGCTGCCCGCCGCTCCGTCGAACTGCGGGAAGAGATCGAGCTGGCGGCCTCGGCCGAGCCGCCCCACGACCGCATCCGACTGCAGATCCGGCGCAGCGCCGTCCAGCTGAAGCTGGAACGGGCGCTGCGGGCCTGCGGTGCCTCCGCGCTGCCGAGCCTGCAGCACCCGACCGTGCGGCTGCCCCAGCCCCGCGAGGTGCGCGCCGTGCAGGCGCTCGTGCTGACCTTCGAGCACGGCCAGCCCGGCCTGATCCTGCAGCTCTCGCCGATCGTGCCGCAGACGCTCCCGAATGCTCCGCTGCCACAGGCCTCGGTGCTGGGCGTCCTGATCGATCGCTGCACGTCGCCGGCACTGGAACCGATGATGCTGCGCGACTTGTTCGGTCTCACGGACGCCGAGTCGCGTGTCGCCGAAGCCTACCTTCGGGTCGATACGGTCAAGGAAGTCGCCGCCCTGCTCGGGGTCAGCGCCAACACCATCAAGACCCACCTCGCGGCCGTCTACCTGAAGACCGGATGCACTCGGCAGGCCCAGCTGGTGCGGCTGCTGATGGCGCTGAGCGAAGTCAGCGACGAGGCCGGGACGGCCAGCCCGCCCCGATAGCGTCCTGACGGCTCGTCCCCGCCCGGGGGCTGGCCGCGGTGTCGGGCCGACGTTCAAGTCGGTGACCAGGATCTCACCCGAGTCGATGGTGCGCCCCGCTCGGGCGGCTGCAATCATCTCTTCACGATGCAGACCGTTTCCTCTCCCTCTCCTGGCGCCCCTCGGCCGGCGCCGCCCCTGGCGCTCGACAGGATGTCGATTGCCTTGTCGGACGCCGGTGTGGCGATGCCGCGCGGTCTGATGGTGTTCGATGCAGATGCCCGGGTGCGGGCGCACAATCCCGCCGCAGCCCAGCTGCTGACCACCCATTCGGCCCTCGAGCTGACCCCGTTGCGCGGCGTGCCCGGCGGTGCCAAGCGTCTGACGGGCACGGACGCCGCGCTGCGGGCCCAGATCGAGCAGGCCGTGCACGAGTGCGCATCGTCGATGCAGCCGATCGCGGTCCCGGGCATCGGCATGGAGCCGACGCGCTCGGTGCGGACCCTGCAGCTGCGACGCAGCGCCGAGACGCCGGGTGTCGTGATGCACCTGTCTCCGCTCGGCGAACCGCTGCGGCGCGTCCACGGCGCGAACGCGGCCGTCCTGTGTTCACTCACCGAACTCAGGCGCCGCGAGCAGCTGGACTGCGCGTGCCTGGTGGACCTGTTCGACCTGAGCACCTCTTCGGCTCGGGTCGCCGAGGCCTATCTGCGCGCGGACACCGTCAAGGACGTCGCGCGTCAGCTCGGCATCAGCGCGAACACCGTCAAGACCCACCTCGCCACCGTCTACGAGCGCACCGGCTGCTCGAGACAGTCGCAGCTGATCCGCCTGCTGATGGCGCTCAGCTCGCGGGAACAGAGCTGAGCCTGCCGCGCCTGCGGGTCATTCGACCTTGAATTCGTCCCGGGTGCGTCCGGCCGCTTCGGCCGCGACCAGCCAGCGCGGGGTCCTGCCCCGACCCGACCAGGTATCGCCGGTTTCGCCGTTGCGAAACTTGACGGGCACGGGTTTGGAAACCTTCTTCTTTTCCTTCGCCGGGCCAGCAGCGGCCTTTCTGGCCGCCCGAACCGGCGTCGCAGACAGGTCTTCGAGCGAAACGCCCAGCTTGCGCATCAGTGCGCTGACGTCGGCGATGGCCTTGCGCTTCTTATCTTCTTCGCCATCCGCGAGTTTCTTCGCCTGAGCTTCGAGTTTGGCGATCTGCTGGCGGATGGTTTTCAGCGTGGATTGGCGCGGCATTTTCTTTTGATTAAATGTCTGTCCGGCTGATTATCCGCGATCGGACGTTTTGCGCAAGGCGCCGGCAGTCGCTCCAGCCATCTTCGCGAACTTGAGACGGGCTCGCCCGAGGGTCCGATCGATTGCGCTGTATCCTTGCGACCTCTGGCCTGACCTCTGCACGTGATGCGTTCGGCACCGGCACCGCATCCCGTGCCGATGCCGCAGCACTCGACCCGTCTGCGCATCACCCCGAGTCATGCCCCCGGGACGCCCCGCGAGCCACGCCGTACGGCTCACTGTCAACGACTCGATGTCACCGCAACTGCCCAGGACCGCTCTCTCGATCGCCCTCGACTCCGGGGAAGCGGACGCCTGCAGCAGCATGGGAACCGGCGTCGCAGGCCC
>CAIUGQ010000248.1 GCA_903898725.1 uncultured Burkholderiales bacterium
CGGCACCGCCCCGAGCGGCGGCGCCGCCAAGGTGATGGTGGATGCGGGCGCGGTGCGGGTCGACGGGGTGGTGGAGTCCCGCCGCAGCCGCAAGGTGAGGGCCGGGCAGGTGGTGGTGGCGGGCGACGCGCGCATCACGGTGGTCGCGCCGCCGCCGGCGCCTTAGCGTCGAGGCTCGGGGCGACTTCAGCCCCCGGCCTTTCGCCCTCAAGCACCCGGGTCGAACGGCGCTCAGGCGCGCCCGATCACCGCGCAGGCGATGCGTGCGCCCGAGTTGCCCGCCGGCTGGGACCGGTAGTCGTCCGGCCCGGCGTGCACCACCACTGCCTTGCCGACGATGTCGGTGCTGGTGCCGCCGATCGTCAGGCCGTCGACGGAGAAGCGCGCCTGCGCGACGCCTGCGGCGTCTGCCCGCAGGTTCGGCATGTCGCCCGCATGACGGTCCGCAGCGCCGTGATGGCCGTGCCCCTTGCCGCCCGGGTTGAAGTGGCCGCCGGCGCTGGTCGCATCGGCGCTCGAGCAGTCGCCCTTCTCGTGGATGTGGAAGCCGTGCTCCTGGTTCGGCTTGAGGCCGGTGACGCGCGCCACCACCATCAGGTGCGGGCCGTGCTGCTCGAAGCGCACCGTGCCCTCGGAGGTGTTGCCCTGGGTCGGCTTGAGTACCGCGCTGGCCGCGGGGCCGCCCGTCATGCCGCCGTGGTGCATCGCGCCGCAGCCGGCAAGCAGCGCCGTGGCGGCGATCGGCGCCAGGACGCGCCGCAGCAGGTGATCGGTCATCGTGAGTCTCCTTCGTGGGAGCCTCGATTCTGGACCTGATCCGGTGTGCCGGTGCGGCGCACCGGCGGCTGCGGTGCAGGACCGCGACACCCGATCAGGTCCGGATCTGCCCCGAGCCGAACACCACCCACTTCAGCGACGTCAGGCCGTCCAGACCGACCGGTCCGCGGGCATGGAGCTTGTCGGTCGAGATGCCGATCTCGGCGCCGAGGCCGTACTCGAAGCCGTCGGCGAACCGGGTCGACGCGTTGATCATCACGCTGGCGGAGTCGACCTCGCGCACGAAGCGCATCGCGCGCGAATGGTTCTCGGTGACGATGGCATCGGTGTGCGCCGAGCCCCAGCGGGCGATGTGCGCCATCGCCGCGTCCAGGCCGTCGACGATCCGGATCGAGAGGATCGGCGCGAGGTACTCGGTCGCCCAGTCGGCGTCGGTCGCGGCGGTGCAGGGCAGCCCTGCCGCGGCGAGGATCTCGCCGGTCGCGGCGCAGCCGCGCAGCTCGACGCCCTTGTCGACGTAGATCCGCCCGAGGGGCGGCAGCAGACGCGCGGCGATGCCCCGATCCACCAGCAGCGTCTCCATGGCGTTGCACGGCGAGTAGCGCTGGGTCTTGGCGTTGTCGGCGATGCGGATGGCCGTGTCCAGGTCGGCCGCGTCGTCGACGTAGACGTGGCAGATGCCGTCGAGGTGCTTGATGACCGGGACGCGCGCCTCCTTCGAGATCCGCTCGATCAGCGACTTGCCGCCGCGCGGCACGATCACGTCGACGAACTCGGGGCTCTGGATCAGTGCGCCCACCGCCGCCCGGTCGGTGGTGTCGATCAGCTGCACCGCGTCGGCCGGCAGGCCGGCGGTCTCCAGCCCTTCGCGGATCAGCCGCGCGAGCGCCCGGTTGCTGTGGATCGCCTCCGAGCCGCCGCGCAGGATGGTGGCATTGCCCGACTTGATGCAGAGCCCGGCCGCGTCGATGGTCACGTTCGGGCGCGATTCGTAGACGATGCCGATCACGCCGAGCGGCACGCGCATCTTGCCGACCTGGATGCCCGAGGGCCGGAACCGCAGCTCGCTCATCTCGCCCACCGGGTCGGGCAGGGCGGCGATCTGCTCGAGGCCGACGGCCATCGATTCGATGACCTTGGGGGTGAGCGCGAGGCGGTCGACGAAGGCCGGATCGTGGCCGGCGCTGCGGGCGGCCTCGAGGTCCCGCGCGTTCTCCGCGGCGAGCGCCGGAGCCTCGCGGCGGATCGCGGCGGCAGCGGCGAGCAGCGCCGCGTCCTTGGCGACGGTGGCCGCGCGGGCGGTCTGGCGCGACGCCTCGCGCGCGCGGCGGCCGACGTCGGCGACGTAGACGGGGATGTCGATCGGATTCATCGTGCGGACTCCATGCGGCGCGGTCAGCCCGCGTCCGCTGCATCGGCGACGAGCGCCGGGTCGCAGGCCAGGGCCAGCGACGCCGCGCCGGCCAGCCCGAGCGCGATCGCCTCCAGCGCCTGCCAGTCGTCGCCGGCGAGCACGCCCTTGGTCATTCTATCGGCGCGGCCGCAGGCCCGCAGCAGCAGGCGCAGACGGGACGCGTCGAGCCGCCGGGCGGCCGCGTGGTACACGCGCTCGCGGTCGCCCCAGACGCGCGCCTGGGCGAGCACCGGTGCAACCGGGCGGCCGGCGTCGCGGGCGTTCACCATGCGGGCGAGCGTGCGGACCGCCTCGGCGATCCCCCACAGCACCAGCGGCACGGCGGCGCCCTCGGCGCGCAGGCCCCCCGCGCAGCGCATCGCCCGTTCGGCGTCGCCCGACAGGGCCGCATCGACGAGGTCGAAGGCATCCCAGCGGGCGACGTCGAGCACCGCGGCGCGCACCGCCTCGAACTCGAGCCGGCCGGGCGGCAGCAGCAGCCCGAGCTTGGCGACCTCCTGCTTCGCGGCCAGCAGGTTGCCCTCGACGCGCTCGGCGATCAGCTGCAGCGTGGCCGGATCGGCCTGCTGACCGCCGCGCTTGAGGCGCTCGCCGATCCAGCCCGGGAGACGGTCCCGCTCGACGACCGGAATCTCGACCAGCCAGCCGGCCTGCTCGACGCGGCCGAACCAGGCGTTGGACTTCGTGGTCCGGTCCAGCTTCGGGCCGGTGACCAGCAGCCGGATGTCGTCGGGCAGCTGAGGCAGGGTCTGCGCGAGCGACTCGCCGAGCTCCTTGGTCGGCTTGCCGACCAGGCGCAACTCCAGCAGGCGGCGGCTGGCGAACAGCGACAGCGCGCCCGCCTCCTGCATCAGCAGCTCGGGCCGGAAGTAGCGGTCGACGTGGAAGACGCTGCGCTCGTCGAAGCCCGCGGCCCGGACCGAGGCGCGCACCAGGTCGGCCGCCTCGAGCAGCAGCAGTGGCTCGTCGCTGGCGATCCAGACGATCGCGGGCGGCACGCCGCGGGCACGCTCGAGCGCGCCGGGCAGGGCCTGGTCGCGCAGGATCACGGCAGCGGCGGCTGCACGGGCAGCGTCGCGAGCCGACGCAGGATCTGCTGGATCGCGTCGATGCGCATGTCGCGGTAGAGGAGCTGGACCTCCTCCTCGTTGACGATGCCCTGCACGTCGAGCACGGTGATCTGGCGTCGCAGCACCACCTCGTTCGCGGCGATCAGCTCGACGTCGTTCGCGTCGCGGGCGCGCCAGCGCATCCGGTAGCGCAGCTGGTACTCGCGCGGACGGCCGCTCGTCGACAGGGCGGCGATCTCGCGTTCGGGCAGCTCGCCCAGCAGCTCGAAGCGCACCTGTGCGTCTTCCCGGCGCTCGACGATGGTGGCCCCGTTGGTGCGCAGCGTGCGTCGCAGCTCGCCGCCGAACTGCGAGCTCGTCGGCAGCGGGGCGTGGAAGGTCTTGAAGGGCAGCTCGGTCTGTCCGCGCAGCTTGAAGCCGCAGCCGGCGGCGAGCAGCGCCGGCAGCCCGGCCGCGAGCAGCCGCCTGCGGCCGGCTCGCGGCCCGCGGACGGACGGCGCCAACGGCCGGTCCATGTCAGACGACCACGTTCACGAGACGCCCCGGCACCACGACGACCTTCTTCGGCGCGCGGCCCTCGGCGAGCCGCTGCACCGTGTCGCTCGCGACCGCGGCGGCCTCGATGGCGGCGCGCTCGGCACTCGCCGGCACACGCAGCGAGCCGCGCACCTTGCCGTTGACCTGCAGCACCAGCTCGAGCTCGTCCTGCACGAGCGCGGCCTCGTCGACCTGCGGCCAGGGCGCGTCGAGCAGGTCGCCCGACTCGGCGGCGTAGCCGAGCTCGACCCACAGCGCGTGACCCGCGTGCGGCACGATCGGGTACAGCACGCGCAACGCGATCGACAGCGTCTCGCGCAGCGCCGCGGCGCTCGCCGCGTCGTCACCGAGCTTCGCGGACTCGAGCGCGTTGAGCATCTTCATCGCCGCCGAGACGACGGTGTTGTACTGCTTGCGCTCGTAGTCGTAGCTCGCCTGCCTGAGCACGCCGTGGATCTCGCGGCGCAGCGTCTTGGCCGCCTCGGGGAGCGCGACCGCATGGTCGGCGATGCGGCTGCCCGCGGCCGAGGCCACCGTGCCGCGACGCGCATGGCAGAACGCCCACAGGCGCCGCAGGAAGCGGCTCGCGCCGTCGACGCCGCTGTCGGACCACTCGAGCGTCTGCTCGGGCGGGCTCGCGAACATCACGAACAGCCGTGCGGTGTCGGCGCCGTGACGGTCGATCAGCGCCTGCGGGTCCACACCGTTGTTCTTGGACTTGGACATCGTGCCCACGCCCTCGTACTCGACGCGCGAGCCGTCGGACTTCAGCACCGCATGCGTGACCCGACCGTCGGGCCCGTGCACGTCGCTGACCTCGTCCGGCCAGAAGTACTCGACGCCGCCGCGCTCGGTGCGCCGCGAGTAGATGTGGTTGAGCACCATCCCCTGGCAGAGCAGGCGCGTGAACGGCTCGTCGAAGGTCACCAGGCCGCGGGCCGGGTCCGCCGCCACCTGGCCGGTGACATCGCGCATGACCTTGGTCCAGAAGCGCGCGTACAGCAGGTGCAGCACCGCGTGCTCGATGCCGCCGATGTACTGGTCCATCGGCATCCAGTAGTCGGCGCGTGCGTCGACCATCGCGGTGGCGTTGTCCGGCGAGCAGTAGCGCATGTAGTACCAGGCCGAGTCGACGAAGGTGTCCATCGTGTCGGTCTCGCGGCGCGCGGGCTTGTTGCACTTCGGGCAGCGGCACGACAGGAAGCGCTCGTCCTTCGCCAGCGGGTTGCCGCTGCCGTCGGGGATCAGGTCCTCGGGCAGGCGCACCGGGAGCTGGTCGTCGGGCACCGGCACCGCGCCGCAGTCCTCGCAGTGGATGATCGGGATCGGCGTGCCCCAGTAGCGCTGGCGCGAGACGCCCCAGTCGCGCAGCCGGTACTGGATGCGCTTCTCGCCCAGGCCCTTCGCGGCGAGGTCGGCCGCGACGGCGTCGACGGCCGCCTCGTAGGCGAGGCCGTCGTAGGCGCCGCTGTTCGTCAGCACGACGTTCGACTTGTCCTCGTACCAGGTCTGCCAGCGTTCGTCGGTGAACGCGGCCTCGGACTCGCGCGGCGCGCCCGCCCGTGCGACCACCTGACGGATCGGCAGCCCGTACTTGCGCGCGAACGCGAAGTCGCGCTCGTCGTGCGCGGGCACGCCCATCACCGCGCCGTCGCCGTAGCTCATCAGCACGTAGTTGCCGACCCAGACCTCGACCTGAGCACCGGTGAGCGGGTGGGTGACGAAGAGGCCGGTGGCGACACCCTTCTTCTCCATCGTCGCCATGTCGGCTTCCATCACCGAGCCGCGCCGGGCCTCGTCGACGAAGGATGCGACCTCGGGATCGCGCGCGGCGGCGACGCCGGCCAGCGGATGCTCGGGCGCCACCGCGACGAAGGTCACGCCCATCACGGTGTCGGCACGCGTCGTGAAGACGTACATGCGTCCGTCGCCGACGAGCGCGCCCTCGGCGTCACGGATGTCGTGCGGGAACGCGAAGCGCACGCCCACCGAGCGGCCGATCCAGTTGGCCTGCATCGTGCGCACGCGCTCGGGCCAGCCCTCGAGGTGGTGCTCGACCTGGTCGAGGAGCTCGGCGGCGTAGTCGGTGATCTTCAGGTAGTAGCCCGGGATCTCGCGCTTCTCGACGAGCGCGCCGGTGCGCCAACCGCGGCCGTCGATGA
>CAIUGQ010000249.1 GCA_903898725.1 uncultured Burkholderiales bacterium
CGCAGCACGCGCGCGCGCACCGGCACCGGCGCGCCGAATGCGTCGCCGTGGCGGGCGCCGAGCGAGGCGTCGATCACCGCGCCCGGCCCCGCCGCACGCGCCCGTGCGACCAGCGCGGCGTCGGCGAAGTAGGCGAACGCGATCCGGTGGGCGGGCAGCGCGGCGAGCGCCGAGCCGGCCTCGCGCCGCATCGCGAGCAGCGTCGCGAACAGGGCGGGGGTGTCGGCCCCGCCGCCCGACAGCGGGTTGTCGGCGGGTTCGGTCACCGCGACCGGTCCGGGGGCCGACGCGAGCGCATGCAGGATCGCTTCACGTGCCGACAGCAGCCGCGGCTCGAACTCGGTGGCGCGCTCGGCCATCGCGTCGGCGAGCCGCTGCGCGACGCGCCGGGCGCTCGGCGCATCGTCGGCCCAGGCCATCACCGACGCGCCGGTGGCCGCGGTGTCGGCATACGGAAAGCCGCCGAACAGCGACACGTCGTGCACCCCGGGTTCGCGTTCGGCGGCCCGCGCCAGCGCCTCGAGCGCATGCATCGGACCGGCGTCGGTGCGCATGTTGAAGCTCGGCAGCACGCGCCCGAGCGGCACCACCGCGCCCGCGGCGCGCGGCGCGCCGGCCAGGCGCCGCTCGAGTGCGGCGAGCGCGCGCATCGCCGTCTCGTGCATGTCGACATGGGGGTAGCTGCGGTAGACCGTGCCGAAGTCCAGCGGGGCCGCGATGCCGGGGTCGAGGTTGCCGTGCAGGTCGAAGCTCGCGACCACCGGGACGGTCTCGCCGAGGGCCGCGCGCACCGCGCGCAGCGCGTCGAGCTCGGGCGTGTCGCGCGCGGTGGTGATGGCCGCACCGTGCAGCGACAGGTACACGCCGTCAGGGGCGACGCGCCGCAGGCCGGCGAGGACCTCGTTGAGCCAGCGGCCGAAGACCGCCTCCTCGATCGGGCCGCCCGGATCGGCCGATGCGCAGCGCAGGGCCTGCACCGACCAGCCGGGGCGCGCGGCCGCGAGGTCGACCACCGCGCCGAGCTCGGTCGCGGTGCCGCGGCCGGCCGCGAGCGCCGCCTCGCCCTCGCGCCACTCGCGGCGGGCGAACTCCGCCTCGCCGGTGAGCGTCGGCGAGAACGCGTTGCCCTCGAACCAGAGCCGGGCGACCGCGATGCGGGTCATCGTGTGCGCGGGCTGCCGGACGGTCTCACGCCGGTGTGGGCGCCGACGCGGCGAACCCGACCAGCGCCGCGCCCTCGGCCACCTGGTCGCCGACCCGGTAGAGCAGGGTCTCGACGATGCCGTCGGCCGGGGCGGCGATGGTGTGCTCCATTTTCATCGCCTCCATCACCAGCAGCGGCTGGCCGCGGCGCACGCTCGCACCGGCCTCGACCATCAGCGCGATCACCTTGCCGGGCATCGGGGCGGCGAGGCTGCCGCCGGCGTCGTCGGCATCGCCCGCATGCGCCAGCGGCGGCGCATAGCCGAAGGGCCAGTGGCCGTCGGTGCCGAACAGGTGCAGCGTCTCGCCGACGTGCACCGCGCTCACCTCGAAGCGCGCCTCGCCGGCCAGCCCGCTCACGCGGGTGCCGTCGCGGCGCAGCGCGGCGAGGCACACCTGCGTGTCGCCGGCCCGCAGCGTCCAGCCGCCGCGGCCGTAGCCGACGCTCACCGCGTGGGTTGCCTCGCCCAGCGTGAACACCAGCGTGCGCGACAGCGGCACGCCGATCCGGAAGCCGTCTGCGACCGACCAGGGGTCGGTGGCGACGCCGGGCATCGCCTCGGCGGTGAGCACCGCGGCGGCGGCCGCCGCCAGCACCGTCACCGACGGCGGCGCGCTGCGCGGCGCGAGGGCCTCGCGCTCGCGCTCGATGAGCGCGGTGTCGAGGTCGGCCTCGGCGAACGCGCGGCAGCGCATCAGGCGGCCGAGGAACGCCACGTTGGTCGACGGGCCGACCGCCTCGAAGCGCGTCAGCGCCTCGCGCATCCGCGCGATCGCCTGCGCGCGGTCCTCGCCCCAGACGATGAGCTTGGCGATCATCGGGTCGTAGAACGGCGTGATCGCGTCGCCCTCGCCGATGCCGCTGTCGATGCGCACCGGCGCGGGCCGACCGGTCGCGTCGGCGCCCACCGTGAACTGCACGGCGGGCGGCGTGCGCAGGTGCGCCAGCGTGCCGGTCGACGGCAGGAAGCCGCGGTCCGGGTTCTCGGCGTAGACGCGCGCCTCGATCGAGTGGCCGTTGACGCGAAGCTGCGACTGCTCGAGCGGCAGCGGCTCGCCACAGGCCACCCGAAGCTGCCATTCGACGAGGTCGAGCCCGGTGATCATCTCGGTGACCGGGTGCTCGACCTGCAGCCGCGTGTTCATCTCCATGAAGTAGAACGCGCCCGATGCATCGAGGATGAACTCGACGGTGCCGGCACCGACGTAGCCCACGGCGCGCGCCGCGGCCACCGCCGCCTCGCCCATCGCCCGGCGGGTCGCCTCGGGCAGGCCCGGCGCCGGCGCCTCCTCGATGACCTTCTGATGCCGCCGCTGCACCGAGCAGTCGCGCTCGAACAGGTAGAGCGCGCCGCCATGGGCGTCGGCGAACACCTGGATCTCGACGTGACGCGGCTTGGTCGCATAGCGCTCGACGAGCACCGCGTCGTTGCCGAAGGACGCGCTGGCCTCGCGCTTGCACGAGGCGAGCGCGGCCGCGAACCCGGCGGCGTCGTGCACGATCCGCATGCCCTTGCCGCCGCCGCCCGCGCTCGCCTTGATCAGCACCGGATAGCCGATCGCGTCGGCCTCGCGCGCGAGCAGCGCCGGGTCCTGGTCGGCGCCGTGGTAGCCCGGCACCAGCGGCACGCCGGCCGCGGCCATCAGCCGCTTGGACTCGGCCTTCAGGCCCATCGCCGAGATCGCCGACGGGGGCGGGCCGATGAACACCAGGCCGGCCTCGGCGCAGGCCTGCGCGAAGCCCTCGTTCTCCGACAGGAAGCCGTAGCCCGGATGGATGGCCTGCGCACCGCAGCGCCGGGCGATCTCGATGATCGCGTCGCCCCGCAGGTAGGACTCGCGGGCGGGCGCGGGTCCGAGGCGATGGGCCTCGTCGCAGGCGCGCACGTGGCGGGCGTCGGCATCGGCGTCGGAGTACACGGCCACGGTGCGCACGCCGAGCCTGCGCGCGGTGGCGGCGACGCGGCAGGCGATCTCGCCGCGGTTGGCGATCAGGATCGTGTGGAACATGGCGGTCGGGTGGGCGCTGGGCGCCGGGGTGTGCGCGATCGGGGCCGCGGGGGGCCGACCGGTGTCGGACGGCTCGGTCGGCGCAGGCTACCAGTTGCCCCGGTGCCGCCGCAATCCGGCCATCCGGACCGTCACTGCGCGATGTCGCGCAGCCGCTCGAGGTCGACGAGTTCGGTGCCGCCCCGCGTCAGCCGGATCGCGCCCTGCGCCTCGAGCTGCTTCAGCGCCCGGTTCACCGTCTGGCGCGACAGCGCCAGCATCTGCGCGAGCCGCTCCTGCGGGACGCGCACCGTGCGCTGCGTGTGCTCGTGGTCACCGTAGCCGTTCGCGATCACGAGCAGACGGCGGGCGATGCGCCCGATCGCGGGCAGCGAGGCCGCCTCCTCGATGGCATCGAACGCATGCCGCGTGCGACGCGCCAGCAGGCTGCCGATCGCAGGCCAGCCCAGCGGCAGCTCGCGCAGGATCGCAAGCATCGGTGCCTGGGGGACGTGCAGCAGCAGGGTCGGCTCGTCGGCCCAGGCATCGAGCGAGCGGGCGCCGCCGTCGATCAGTGCCAGCTCGCCGAACCACTGCACCGGTGCGAGCACGGCGAACAGCGCCTCCTGACCCCCGCTCTGCGTCCCCGTCAGGCGCATCGCGCCCTCGAGCACGCAATACAGCCCGTCGGACCGATCGCCGCGGGCGAACAGCCGCTGGCCGACCTCGAGCCGACGTGATCGCGCGGTCCCGAGCATGCGGGTCTGCATGCCCGCGGGCAGGTCTCTGAACCAGGTTCCGGCGCGCAGCGCAGGGGCGTGGCGTTCGACCGACGCATCGGTGGCGTCGGCATCGTTCTGTCGGATAGGCGACATCGGTCGGCTTAGGTTCCTGCGATCATCGTGCGCTGCGGGCCGGGACCACTCCCACGGAAACCCGCAGCGCGCAGGGGAGCGGAGTATGCCGCCGCGACCCGAGGCAGGAGACGATGTCCTTTGTGAACTACGATAAATCCGACACGATGTGCCCGCATCGCGTGTCGTTGTCGATGCATGTCCCCATGCAGCGACCTCCTGTGCGCAGGCAGCGCGGCAACGCTTCGTGACATCGCCCGACACATTTGCGCGCGCGTTCGTCCAGGTGCTCGCTGCAGCCGCGGGCGGCGGCTGGATCGAGATCGTCCGGGCCGGCCGGCTGCCGTCCGCGCTCACCGCGCAGCCGCACACCACCCAGGGCCCGCTCGACCTGCTGCTCGCCTGGATGCGCGCCGACGACCTGCCGCTGGTGCGCGATGCGATGCAGGCGGTGCGCCTCGGCGCGCCGAGCCGGGATGTGCGGGTGCGCTTCGTCGATCCGGTGGACGGCGTGACCGATGCGGATGCGCGGATCGAGATCAGCGGTGGCGAGGGCCGCGCCGGGCTGTGGGCCTATGTGCTGCGCGTCGAGGTCGAGACGCGCGCAGCGGAGCTCCCGGCGCAGGTCGACCTGATGGCGGCGATCGACGCGGGGCCGTCGCAGGAGGTCGGGGTCGTCGAGTACGAGCATCCCTCCGTCAACGTCAGGCTCGACGCGGTCGCGCGTCGTGTGCACGGCCTGCCCGATTCGGGCGAGCTGGACATCCCGGTGATCGAGTGGGCCGCGTGCTTCGACGCCGAGGACCAGATCGGCGCCATCAGCGGTCTGTGCTGGCCGGTGCCGACCGAGCTGCCGAGGCGCCTGTCGCTGCGGCTCGCCGGCGCGGCGCCGGGGACGGGGGGGCGAGTCGAACTCGTCGTGCACCTCGCCAGCCGCAAGGGCGCGGTGCGGGCGCTGTGCCGCGGGGTGCCGGGCGGCTGAGGCGACGACGACCCTGTAAGCTCGGCGACCCATCCGACCGTCCGACCGGGAGATCCGTCATGTCCGAGCCGTCCGCCACGCCGACCTTCACCCGCGTCGTGCTGTTCACCGACACCGACGGGCGCGCGCGCTTTCGCGAGGATGCCGTGCCGCTCACCGAGGGCACGCCGCAGTCGCGGCTCTCCGCACTGATGCCCTCGGGCGGACTGCAGCTGCGCGAGAGCCCGGTGGGCTTTCGCAGCCAGTTCCACGTGAGCACCGTGCCGCAGTGGGTGTTCATCCTGTCGGGGTCGATGGAGATCGGCCTGCAGGACGGCAGCTCGCGGGTGTTCGCCCCCGGCGAGCACTTCTACTCGGCCGACCTGCTGCCGGCCGGTGCCAGCTTCGATGCGAGCGTGCACGGGCACTGGAGCCGCCAGGTCGGCGACGTGCCGCTGCGCACGCTGTTCGTGCGCGGCTGAGCCGCGCGGCTCAGCCCAGCTCGATGCGCCGCTTGAGTTCCGGCGGATTCGCGAAGGTCTTGCGGAACGCGTCGGCGCCTTCCTTCGCGTAGGTCACGCCCGCCGCCTTCACCGCGGCGTCGTCGACCTTCGAGAGCGGCGTGTAGCGCGGATGGTGGTGCTCGAGGTACGGGTCGTTGCGCGCCGCGTTGTAGCACATGATCACCGTCCAGCGCCGGTTCGGCGACCGGTTCTGGTCCGAGCGGTGCATCACGTTCGCGTGGAAGAACAGGCCGTCGCCGGGCTCCATCTCGACGTGGACGCGTTCCATCGTCGCCAGCATCCGCTCGACGCGCCGCGGGTCCGCGCCGACCTGCTCGCCGGGCAGCACGCCGTGGTCGACGCGCCCGGCCAGGTGCGACCCGCGCAGCACCTGCAGGCAGCCGTTCTCCTTCGTCGCGCGGTCGAGCGCCAGCATCATCGATGCCATGTAGGGCATCAGGCAGCCGTTGTGATACCAGTAGCCGTAGTCCTGGTGCCACTCCCACGCACCGCCGTCGTACGGCTCCTTGGCGGTGAGCTTGGAGTGGTAGTGGTAGACCTCGCCGCCGAGCATCGCCTCCATGGTGTCGACCACGCGATGCGAGCGCGCCGCCAGGCCGTAGACGCTGTCGCCCGGATGGTTCCAGGTCGCCATGCGGGTCGACTTCCCTTCGGCGTCCCGGCGGTCGTACAGGCTCGCGCGCAGCGCCGGGTCCTGCTCGATCGCGGCGCGCAGCAGGCCGATCTCTTCGGCGTCGAACAGTGACCTGACGAGGACGTAGCCGTCGCGCTCGTAGGCGGCCTGCTGCTCGGGGGTGAAGATCGATGCCATGGGGGTCTCCGGGGACGGCCGTTCGCCGGCCTGTCGTCGTCTGGCCGACATGGTCGCGCCGGGCGGCACACACGGCAAGCCGAGGGTCCGAACGGCGGAATCGCGCCGCCCGGCGCGGCTCGGCCCCGCTGCGAGGCGAACGGCCGCGCCCCTCAGATCGAAGCCGCCGACCGCTCAGCCGGCATCGGGTGTGCGCGTCAGCCAGGCGAGCACCGGCCCGAGCGCCGGCGCGAGCCTGTCCCGCGCCCGCAGCGCCGTGGCCACAGCCTCGCTCGAGGTCCAGGGGTAGTCGAGTCCGTCGATCGTCTCGAGCGTCGCATCGAGCCGCGCGGGCTCGAGCACGAGCATCGCCTCGATGGTGATGACCAGCCCGCTCGCCAGGCCGGTGCCCGGGGTGTCGAAGGTCCAGTCGTAGCGGCCGCAGCCGACGCGCGGGCTGCGGCTGTCCTTGTCGGACATCGCGACCAGCCAGTCGCACGAGAAGCGGCGCGCCTGCGGCGGCGGGGCGTCGAGGTAGAAGGTCCGGACGTTCTCGTAGCTGCGGCCGAAGGCGCGGACCAGCACGTCGGCGATCGCCTCGCGGCCCGCGGTGCGCGCGGGGAAGGCGATCGAGGCGCTGCGGTTGACGATCTCGAGCGTGGCGTCCGGCGTGAAGGCCTGCCGCAGGACCTGCGGCCGGTTCTCGTCCTTGGCGTGGAAGTAGGCGCGAAGCACGGCGCGGGGCGTCGGTGCGGCGAGGGACGGAGCGGGCATGGCGGTCGGGAGAGGGGCGGTGTCGCGCCAGTCTAAGGGCCGGGCGCCGCCGTGACCTCGATCGTGTACGGCACGCCGACGGACCGGGCCTGCTGCAGGCGCGTGCACGAGGGCTCGGGGCAGAGCACGAGCATCAGCGTGCCCGTGCGGCGGCCCGCCGCCGCGTCGGCCGGTGTC
Organism: uncultured Burkholderiales bacterium; assembly: GCA_903898725.1. Classification (GTDB taxonomy): domain Bacteria; phylum Pseudomonadota; class Gammaproteobacteria; order Burkholderiales; family Burkholderiaceae_E; genus UBA4615. Next base: position 7,273 of record CAIUGQ010000249.1, read on the forward strand.
ACGAGCGTCACGACGAAGCGGCCCTGGACGTCGGCCCGGACGCGCTGCGTGCTCGTCGACTGCAGGAAGCCAGTGGCGTCCGTCGGCCAGACGGTGAGCGTGGCGCCGGCGACCGTGGCGTCCGGCGTCAGCACGAGCGTGAATGGCGCCGAGACGCCGGCGGCGACACCGAGGTCGTGGCGCGCCGGCGAGACCGTGATGTCGGTCGATGGGGCGGGGGCGGGGGCGGGCGCGGGAG
>CAIUGQ010000250.1 GCA_903898725.1 uncultured Burkholderiales bacterium
GGCGAGGAAGTGCGGCGGCGCGACGAGCCGGAACGCCCCGTCCCGGACCCCGTGCAGCAGCCGTCGCGCGGCGGCCGCATCGACCTCGTCCCGGCCATCGGCAAAGAGCCACTTCAGCGCGACGCTCGCGTCGACGACGAGGTCGCGCGCAGTCATGGGCGCCCCTTTCGACGCGTGGTCGCCAGACGTACCGAAGCGATGCGCGGTGCCCGAGCCTGCCTTGCGAGGATGCGGTCGATGGCGGCGACGCTCGTGAGGCGGCGCTGCTCGCGCTCGATCGCCTCTCGCATCAGCGCGGCGATCACGGCGCTCTTGTTCTGGCCGTCGAAAGTCTCGTTGAACGCATCCTTCAGTTCCTGAGGGACGCTGAAGTTGACGGTAGCCATGCTTGCGGGCGCCCTTTTCGGTTGAGTTGTTGAAAACTTCAACAACTCTAGCGAGGGCGAGGCGGGCGGTCAATCGGCCGGGAGACTTAGGCCGGGCTCCGAGCCTGCCCGTACCCGCCCACACACCGCCGCCGTCACCTGCGCCATCGTCGCGCTGCCGCCCAGGTCCCGCGTATGCAGCGCCGGGTCCGCCGTCACCTGCTCGATCGCCGTCATCAGCCGCGCGGCCGCGGCGGTCTCGCCGAGATGCTCGAGCATCATCACCACCGACCAGAAGGTGCCGATCGGGTTCGCGACGCCCTGCCCCATGATGTCGAACGCCGAGCCGTGGATCGGCTCGAACATCGACGGGTAGCGGCGCTCGGGGTCGACGTTGCCGGTGGGCGCGATGCCGAGGCTGCCGGCCAGCGCGGCGGCCAGATCGCTCAGGATGTCGGCGTGCAGGTTGGTGGCGACGACGGTGTCGATCGAGGCCGGGCGGTTGACCATGCGGGCGGTCATCGCGTCGACCAGCTCCTTGTCCCAGCGCACGTCGGGGAACTCGGCCGCGATCTCGGTGGCGATCTGGTCCCACATCACCATCGCGTGACGCTGCGCGTTGCTCTTGGTGACCACGGTCAGCAGCTTGCGCGGCCGCGTCTGCGCGAGGCGGAACGCGAAGCGCATGATCCGCTCGACGCCGGCGCGGGTCATCATCGACACGTCGGTCGCGGCCTCGATCGGATGGCCCTGGTGCACGCGCCCGCCCACACCGGCGTACTCGCCCTCGGAGTTCTCGCGGACGATCACCCAGTCGAGGTCCTTCGGGCCGCAGCGCTTCAGGGGCCCGTCGATGCCGGGCAGGATGCGCGTGGGCCGCACGTTGGCGTACTGGTCGAAGCCCTGGCAGATCTTCAGGCGCAGGCCCCACAGCGTCACATGGTCGGGGATGTGCGGGTCGCCCGCGGAACCGAAGAGGATCGCGTCGTGGCTGCGCAGCGCCGTCAGGCCGTCGGCCGGCATCATCTCGCCGTGCGCGCGGTACCAGTCGCCGCCCCAGCCGAAGGTCTGGAACTCGAAGCGCAGTCCGCCGTCGGCGGCGGCGAGCGCCTCGAGCAGCTCGGCGCCGGCGGGGATCACTTCCTTGCCGATGCCGTCACCGGGGATCAGGGCGATGCGATAGGTCTTCATGCGCGGTCTCTTGAAGTCGGCGCCCGGGGCGTCGAGGAAGCGGGCTGACGCGCGTGCTCGATCTCGAGCCGCTGCGCGAGCAGCCGTCGGAACTGCTGCAGCGCCGCGTCCATCGCCAGCGGCAGCATCGGCGCATCGGGGTCGAGCGCGATGTTGCGGTGCTGTGCAGCGAGCATCGCGCGGTCCTCCTCGAAGGCGCGCACCAGGCTGTCGTAGATCGACGCGGTCGTCGACGCATCGCCCAGGTCGGCCGGATGCGACTGCTGGAAGAAATAGTGCGTCGTGCCCGCCGTCTCGGGCGTCAGCGTCTGGCAGCTGTGCAGCCGCAC
>CAIUGQ010000251.1 GCA_903898725.1 uncultured Burkholderiales bacterium
CCGCACCGAGTGGGCGCACTGGACGGCGCATGCCGAGAACGACGGCACCATCGACCAGGGCCAGGTGATGGCCGACTCGGTGACGCCGATCCTCGAGGCCGGCCTCGCGGACCTCGTCGACGTCGACCATGTCGTGACCGAGGAGGTGCGGCTCGAGTCCACGCCCGGCCACACGCCGGGCCACGTGTCCGTCCACATCGCGTCGCGCGGGCAGGTCGCGGTGATCACCGGCGACCTGATGCACCATCCGATCCAGTGCTGCGAACCGGACCTCGGTTCGCGCTTCGACTGGCAGCCCGAGATGGCGCGCGCCACGCGCCGGGCCTTCCTCGAGCGCTACGGCACGCAGCCCGCGCTGGTGCTGGGCACCCACTTCGCGACGCCCACCGGCGGTTGGCTCAGGCGGGATGGCGACGGCTGGGAACTGATGGAGTCGCCGCCGGCCGGGGACTCGCCCGACGTGCTGCGGACGGCGTCGTGACCAGCTCGTCCGCCGTCGGCCGCCTGCACGGCAAGTGCGCCATCGTCACCGGTGCCGCCTCCGGCATCGGCGAGGCCACCGCGCGGCTGTTCGCCGACGAGGGCGCGACCGTGCTCGCGGTCGACCGCCCGGCCTCGCCGATCCTGACGGTCTTCGCGCAGGCCGCGCGGATCGTGCCCTTTGCGCGCGACGTCACCGACCACGAGGCGCCGGCCGAGATCGTCGCGGCCGCGCGGCGCGCGGGCGGCGGGCTCGACATCCTGTTCAACAACGCGGGTGTGTCCGAGCGCAGCCTCGTCGAGGCCCACACCGACGAGGCCTGGGACCGGCAGTTCGAGGTCAACGTCCGCGCCGCGTTCAGGCTGTGCCGCGAGGCGGTGCCGGCGCTGCGCGAACGTGCCGCCGCCACCGGCCGGGCGCGGATCGTCAACACCGCCTCGGTGATGGCCGAGCGCACGGACCTCGGGTTGGCCGGCTACGTGGCCTCCAAGCACGCGGTCGCGGGCCTGTCGAAGACGCTCGCGCTCGAGCTCGGCAAGTGGGGCATCACCGTCAACTACCTGCTGCCCGGCGCGATCCAGACCGGCATGACGCGGGCCGCGTTCGAGGACCCCGCGATCCGCGAGGTCTGGGCGCGCAAGGCCGCGCTGCGCCGGCTCGGCACGCCGATGGACATGGCGCGCGCGGTGCTGCTGCTGGCGAGCGACGAGGCGGACTTCATCACCGGGCACGGCCTGGTGGCCGACGGCGGGCTGACGCTGCGCACCTGAGTCCGGAGAGCGGCCGCCGCTGCGCCAAGCGGCCGACGGCCGACCCGCGTCCCGAGCGCGCGCCTCAGGCGGGTCCGCGGTCCCCGAGCCGGCGCGCGATGCTCCAGCGGTGGACCTCCGAGGGACCGTCGTAGATCCGGAACGCACGCACGTCGCGGAAGATGCGCTGCACCTCGGTGTCCTCGGTCAGGCCCAGGCCGCCGAGCACCTGCATCGAGCGATCGACGACCCGGAAGATCGCCTCCGAGCAGTGCACCTTGACCATGCTGCTCTCGCGACTGGCGCGCGCGCCCTGGTCGAGCAGCCACGCGGTGTGCCAGATCGACAGTCGGGCGGTGTGCAGGTCGATCTCGTTGTCGGCCAGCATGAAGCCCACGCCCTCGTGCCGGATCAGCGGCTGGCCGAACGCCTGCCGCCCGCGGGCGTACTCGGTCGCGATGTCGTGCGCGCGGCGGGCGGCGCCCAGCCAGCGCATGCAGTGCGTCAGGCGCGCCGGCACC
>CAIUGQ010000252.1 GCA_903898725.1 uncultured Burkholderiales bacterium
ACGACATCGCCGTCCAGGCTGCCGGTGACGGACAGGAACGGCACCGACACCGTCGCGAACGAGCCGCGGGCGGACGCCGAGCCGTCACGCATCGACGGACTGAACGCGATCGCTGCCACGACGCGCGGATCTCGCCCCCAGGGGGCGGGCTCCCCGCCGGGCCGGGGCAGCGACTGGCCCGCGAGCGCCTGCGTGGTCTGTGCGCCGAACGAATGGCCGGACATGCCGACCCGCGAGGCGTCGATGCAGGCCAGCTCAGGTCGAGACCGCGCCAGCACAGCGATCGCGTCGATCGCGGCCGGCACGTCGCGCACCCGTGCAACGTACTGCGCCGGGGCCATCCCGGGTCGCAGCGCCTCGAGCGTGAAGCCGTCCGGCCGCCCACGCCACAGCGCCTCGTCGCTGCCCGGATGCTGGAGGTGGGCGACCACGATCCCGTGACCCGCCCAGTGGGCGCCCCAGGCCTCGCCGCCCGCGCGCGAGCCGCCGAGTCCGTGCGAGAACAGCACAAGCGGTCGCTTCGCGTCGGCGCTGCAGGGGCGCGGCACACGCAGCCGCACGGGCAGCGCGCGCGGCCCCGCCGCCTCCCGAAGATCGAGGTCGAGCACGTCGACCTGCAGCGGGCCGGGCTGCACCAGCCGCTGCCCGCTCGCGTCGGCCGCACGCGCAGGTTCCACGGCCAACAGCCCGATCGCGAGCACGGCCAGGCACCCGGCAGCGAGCCGGGCCGCCGGCCGGGCGGCCATCGGGGCTAGTGGTTGTCGCGCGGCAGGCCTCGCGTGGTCGAGATCCGCTGGTACTTGATCGCGAAGTCGAGACACGCGCCGCTCGAGAGCTGGCCGATGTGCTGGCGCTGCAGCTCCTGCCAAGGCGTCTGGCTCGGCAGCTCGGGCGGCGTCCACGCGGCGCGCCGTGCCGCGAGCTCGGCATCGGTGATCATGATGTTCGCCGTGCGGCGGCCGAGGTCCACGCGCACCCTATCGCCGGTGCGCAGCAGCGCGAGGCCGCCCCCCACCGCCGACTCGGGCGAGGCGTTCAGGATCGACGGGCTCGCCGAGGTGCCCGACTGGCGGCCGTCGCCCACGCAGGGCAGCATCGTGATGCCCTGCTTGACCAGCGCATCGGGCGGCAGCATGTTCACCACCTCCGCGGCGCCCGGATAGCCGATCGGACCGGTGCCGCGGATGAACAGCATGCAGTTCGCATCGATGTTCAGCGACGGATCGTTGATCCGGTCGTGATAGTCCTCGGGCCCTTCGAAGACGATCGCGCGCCCCTCGAACGCGTTCGGATCCTTCGGGTCCTCGAGGTAGCGCTTGCGGAACTCGGGCGAGATCACCGAGGTCTTCATCACCGCCGCATCGAAGAGGTTGCCGGACAGCACCGCGAAGCCCGCCTCCTTCTGCATCGGCGCGTCGTAGGCCTTGATCACGCGGCGGTCGGTCACGGGCGTGTTGCCGTAGGCCTCGCCGACGGTCTTGCCCGAGACGGTCATCGCGTCGGCATGCAGCTTGCCGGCCTGCAGCAGCTCGTTCATCACGCCGGGCACGCCGCCGGCGCGGTGGAACTCCTCGCCGAGGTACTCGCCCGCGGGCATCAGGTTCGTGAGCAGCGGAATCGCGTAGCCGATGCGGTCCCAGTCGCGGATGTCGAGCTCGACGCCCATGTGGCGGGCGATGGCGGTGACGTGCGGCGGGCAGTTCGTCGAGGCGCCGAGCGCGCTCGAGGCGACGATCGCGTTCTCGAAGGCCTTGCGCGTCATCACCTTCGAGGGGCGCAGGTCCTCGTGGATCATCTCGACGATGCGCCGGCCGGTCCAGTAGGCCATCTCGTAGCGGTCACGGTGCGGGCCCGGGATCGCGGCGCAGCCGGGCAGCGACATGCCCAGCGCCTCGGCCACGCTGTTCATCGACAGCGCCGTGCCCATCGTGTTGCAGTGCCCCGCGGAGGGTGCGCCCGAGGCGACCATCTTCAGGAAGCCGTCGTAGTCGATGCGGCCCGCGGCCAGCTCCTGGCGGGCGAACCAGACGATCGTGCCCGAGCCGGACAGCCCGCCGTTGTGATAGCCGTTGATCATCGGCCCGCCCGACAGCACGATCGACGGGATGTCGACCGTGGCCGCGCCCATCAGCATCGCCGGCGTGGTCTTGTCGCAGCCGGTGGTGAGCACCACCCCGTCCATCGGATAGCCGTACAGGATCTCGACCAGCGACAGGTAGGTGAGGTTGCGGTCTAGGGCGGCGGTCGGGCGCTTGCCGGTCTCCTGGATGGGATGGACCGGGAACTCCATCGGGATGCCGCCGCCGTCGCGGATGCCGTCGCGCACGCGCTGCGCGAGCTCGATGTGGTGGCGGTTGCACGGCGACAGGTCGCTGCCCGTCTGGGCCAGGCCGACGATCGGCTTGCCGCTGTTCTTCAGCTCGTCGAGCGACAGGCCGAAGTTCATGTAGCGCTCGAGATAGAGCGCGGTCATCCCCATGTTGTCGGGGTTGTTGAACCACGCGCGCGAGCGCAGCCCCTTCTGTGCAGTGGTGCCGCCCATGTCGTCTCTCGTCTCCTCGTGCCTGGAGCGCCGAGTGTAGCAAGGCATGCCGCGCGGCCCGGGGCCGGCGTTCCATCGGCCCCCACCGGCCGTCCGCGGGACCGCGCTGCAGCACGCGTCCGGTCGGCCGATGATGGACCGATCCCGCTACGCCCCGACCGATGACCGCCGACCCCGCCGACCCGCCTGCCGCCTGCGCGGCCTGTTCCGCCGAATCGGCGGGGGACGGGCTCGCGTCGCCGGCGGACTGCCGGAGTCTGCGCGAGCGGCTGGCCCGCAGCGAGGCGAGGCTCGAGGCGCTGATGCGGCTGTCATCGGACTGGTTCTGGGAGCTGGACACGTCGCTGCGATTCGTGCGGTGCGCGGGCGGCGGGCCGGGTGCGGACGACCTCGGGCGGCTGCTGCTGGGACGCGCGCCCTGGGAGCTGCCGGCGACCACGCCGGTGTCCGGCGAATGGGACGACCTGCACTCGCTGCTCGAGGCCACCCGGCCGTTCGCGGACTTCGTCTGCGTGACCCGGGCCCTCGGGGGCAATGTCGAGCGTCGGATCGCGTTCTCCGGCGAGCCCCTGCCGGCTTCCGACGGCCGGCGCGCCGGCTGGCACGGCCTGGTGCGCGACGTCAGCCAGGCCCACCGCGCCCAGGAACGCCTGCGTCAGCTCGCCCATCGGGACCGTCTCACCGGGCTGCTGAACCGCGGGGCGACCGAGACCGCGCTGCAGCAGCTGCTCGAGGACGCCGCGACCGGCGGCTTTCGCGTCCATGTGCTGTACCTGGACCTCGACGGCTTCAAGGCGGTCAACGACCGGCTCGGCCATGCCGCGGGCGACCGGGTGCTGCAGGAGTCGGCGAACCGTCTTCGCTCGGTCCTGCGCGACGAGGACCTGCTCGGGCGCTTCGGCGGGGACGAGTTCGTGGTTGTCCTGTCCGGCCGTCATGCAGCCGGGGGCGACCTGGCCGCCCGCGTGTGCACGAGGATGCGCGAGGCGATGCTGCCGCCCATCGTCGTCGACGGCGTGGCCTGCCAGCTCGGCGCCAGCATCGGTGCCGCGACCTATCCGGAGGACGCGGCCGAGCTCGGTGCGCTGCTGCAGCTGGCGGACGCCGCGATGTACGAAGCCAAGCGGGCGCGCCGCGCCGGCGCACCGCCGGCGGCGGATCCGGCAGCGAACCTGAAGGCGGCGCCGGCATGAACATCGCGACCCCGTGGCCGATGACCGACAAGGTCACCGCCGTCCGTACGTTGGCCGACGCCGTCCGTCCCCGGCCCGGCGTGCACGCGTATCCATCGCTTCGGGCGCGCTGCACACTCGACGGCGTGACCCCCCGCACCCTGACCAGAGGCCTTCCGTGAGCGCCGTCGGCACCGCATCCGACAGCGTCGTGCTGTCCGGACTGGCGCGCGCGCTGGTGCAGCACCAGCTGCTGCGCCCCGACCAGGCCATCGGCCTGCACCGCAAGATCGAAGGCACGTCGGCGAAGTTCGTCGACGAGCTCGTCGGCAGCGGCACGCTGCCCGCGATCCAGCTCGCACGCTTCGCCTCGGACACCTTCGGCCTGCCGCTGATGGACCTCGGGGCGCTCGACGTCGCCGCGATCCCGGCCGAGCTGATCGACCGCAAGCTGCTCGTCGAGAGCCGGATCCTGCCGCTGCTCAAGCGCGGCAACCGCCTGACGGTGCTGCTGTCGGATCCGACCGATCTGCAGGCGATCGACCGGGTCAAGTTCCAGGCGCAGGCGACCGTCGACCCGATCGTCGTCGAACACGACAAGCTGCTCAAGGCCATCGAGAAGCTCGGCGCATCGGCCGCCGAGCAGGTCACGTCGCTGGCCGAGGGCGACTTCTCGGACATCCAGCTCGAGGACGGCGAGGCGGTCCCGGCGCCGGCCGAGGACACCTCGGACATCGACGATGCGCCGATCGTGCGCTACCTGCAGAAGGTGCTGCTCGACGCGATCAACGGCGGCGCCTCGGACATCCATTTCGAGCCGTACGAGAAGTACTACCGCATCCGCTACCGGATCGACGGCGAGCTGCGCGAGATCTCGCAGCCGCCGCTGGCGATCAAGGAGAAGCTCGCCTCGCGGATCAAGGTGATCTCGAAGCTCGACATCTCCGAGAAGCGCGTCCCGCAGGACGGCCGGATGAAGCTCGTGATGTCGGCGCAGCGCGCGATCGACTTCCGGGTCTCGACGCTGCCCACGCTGTTCGGCGAGAAGATCGTGATGCGGATCCTGGACCCGTCTTCGGCGAAGCTCGGCATCGACGCGCTCGGCTACGACCCCGACCAGAAGGAGGCGCTGCTGTCCGCGGTCAGCCGCCCCTACGGCATGGTGCTGGTCACCGGCCCGACCGGCTCGGGCAAGACGGTGTCGCTCTACACCTGCCTGAACATCCTGAACAAGCCGGGCACCAACATCTCGACCGCGGAGGACCCGGCCGAGATCAACCTGCCGGGCGTGAACCAGGTCAACGTGAACGACAAGGCGGGCCTGTCGTTCTCGGCCGCGCTGAAGTCCTTCCTGCGGCAGGATCCGGACGTGATCATGGTCGGCGAGATCCGTGACCTCGAGACCGCCGACATCGCGATCAAGGCCGCCCAGACCGGTCACATGGTGCTGTCGACGCTGCACACCAACGACGCGCCGACCACGCTGACGCGGATGATGAACATGGGCATCGCCCCGTTCAACATCGCCTCGTCGGTGATCCTGATCACCGCCCAGCGCCTCGCGCGCCGGCTGTGCACCTGCAAGCAGCCCACCGAGATCGACGAGCAGGCGCTGCTCGCCGCGGGCTTCAAGGAAGCCGACCTCGACGGCAGCTGGACGCCGTACCGACCGGTCGGCTGCGAGCGCTGCGCCGGCGGCGGCTACAAGGGGCGCGTCGGCATCTACCAGGTGATGCCCATCACCGAAGAGATCCAGCGGCTCATCCTCGCCGGCGGCAACGCCATGGACATCGCCGCGCAGGCCAAGCGCGAAGGCGTGTCCGACCTGCGCACCTCCGGCCTCAAGAAGGTCCGGCAGGGACACACCTCGATCGAGGAAGTCCTCGGCGTGACGAACGAATGAACCGGAGCCCGAGATGGCGACCAAGGCGCTGAGCAAACCCGTCCGTGGCGGCACCCCCGTCAAGGAAGTCACCTTCCAGTGGGAGGGCCGGGACCGGGCCGGCAAGACGATCCGCGGCGAGATGCGTGCCGGCGGCGAGACGGTCGTCGCCACGACGCTGCGTCGCCAGGGCATCGTCGTCACCAAGATCCGCAAGCAGCGCTACAAGCGCGGCAAGAAGGTCACCGACCGCGACATCACGATGTTCACGCGTCAGCTCGCGACGATGATGAAGGCCGGCGTGCCGCTGCTGCAGGCCTTCGACATCGTCGCCAAGGGAACCGACAACCAGTCGGTCGCCAAGCTGTTCATCGACATCAAGGGCGACGTCGAGACCGGTACCTCGCTGTCGCAGGCGTTCCGCAAGTACCCGCTGTACTTCGACGCGCTCTTCTGCAACCTCGTGGATGCGGGCGAGCAGGCGGGTATTCTCGACGAGCTGCTCGACCGGCTCGCGATGTACAAGGAGAAGATGCAGGCGATCAAGGGCAAGATCAAGTCGGCCCTGTTCTACCCGATCGCCGTGCTCGGCGTGGCGGCCATCGTCGTCGTGGTCATCATGCTGTTCGTGATCCCGGCGTTCAAGGCGGTGTTCGCGAACTTCGGCGCTGACCTGCCCGCGCCGACGATGATCGTCATCGCGATCTCCGACTTCTTCGTGTCGAACTGGTACCTGATCTTCGGCGTGCTGTTCGGTGCGTTCTACTTCATCAAGCAGGCGTGGCGCCGATCTCCGGCGGTCCAGATGGCGATGGACCGGGTCATGCTGAAGCTGCCGATCTTCGGCGAGGTGCTGCGCAAGGCGACGATCGCCCGCTGGCTGCGCACGCTGTCGACGATGTTCGCGGCGGGCGTGCCGCTGGTCGAGGCGCTCGACTCGGTGGGCGGCGCGGCGGGCAACATCGTCTACCTGCAGGCGACCAAGAAGATCCAGCAGGAGGTGTCGACCGGCACCGGCCTGACGGTCGCGATGCAGAACGCCAAGGTGTTCCCGAACATGGTGCTGCAGATGGCATCGATCGGCGAGGAGTCGGGTGCGCTCGACTCCATGCTCGGCAAGTCCGCCGACATCTACGAGCGCGAGGTCGACGATGCGGTCGAGGCGCTGTCCTCGCTGATGGAGCCGCTGATCATGGTCGTGCTCGGCGTGGTCATCGGCGGCCTGGTCGTCGCGATGTACCTGCCGATCTTCAAGATGGGCCAGGTGGTCTGACCCTAGGGGTCAGGGTGGTCTGACCCTAGGGGTCAGGGTGGTCTGACCCTAGGGGTCAGGGTGGTCTGACCCCCGGGAGGCATCGCGGGCGGCCGTCCTCGGCCCCCGCCTGCCTCACCGCCGCGCCCGCAGCCGCTCGACGAACTGTCTGACCCCGGGGTCGCCGGGGCTCAGCGACTGCAGCACGTCCCCCCATTTCATCGCCTCGTCCCAGCGTCCGTCCTGGGCGTGCAGCACCGCGAGCGCGTAGGCCGACTGCGGGTCGGCGGGGTCGAGCCGCTGCGCCTGCAGCAGCGAGGTCTCGGCCGCCTTGCGCTGGCCGCCCTGCTGCAGCGCGAGGCCGAGGTTGTAGTGCACCTTGGCGCGCTCGGGCAGCAGGCGCGCGGCCTTCTGCAGCGCGCGGGTCGCGTCGGGCATGCGGCCGACCTCGGCGAGCAGCAGGCCGAGCGAGTACTGCAGTTCGCCCAGCTCGGGCATCCGGGTCAGGCCCTCGACCAGCACCCGCTCGGCATCGGCGTTGCGGCCCGCTGCGTTGTACATCCGCGAGAGGTTGGCGCGTGCCGGCGTGAAGTCCGGATCGATGCGCAGCGCGGCGAGGTAGTGGCGTTCGGCCTCGTCCAGCCGCCCGCCGTTCTGGTGGACGACGGCGAGGTTGAGCCGGGCCCCGGGCATGTCGAGCGACACCGACTGCGCGGCGATGTACTCGGCGAGCGATGTGTCGAACGCCGGCCGCAGCGCCGCGTCGAGCCGCTCGCGAGGCAGCGACGACAGCGCGCGCGCGGCAGCGATGCGCACCGCCCGGATCGGATCGCCGAGCAGCGGACCGAGCCCGTTCATGCGCGCGGCGGGCGGCAGCGCCTCGAGGCTGTCGGCGGCGGCGGCCCGCACCTCGGGGTCGGCGTCGCGGGTCGCCTCGATGCGGACGGTGTCGCCCGCGCGCGGCTCGGCGCGCAGCAGGTCGAGCGCGGTGGCGCGCACCAGGCCGGGCTGCTCGCGGTCGGCCGCGATCCGG
>CAIUGQ010000253.1 GCA_903898725.1 uncultured Burkholderiales bacterium
GCGCGGTACATGCCGTCGGCCATGCCGCTCCTCAACAGCAGCTCGCCGAGCAGCACGAACAACGGGATCGCGGTCAGGCCGTTCTCGGACAGCGTGCCCCAGGCGATCGACGCGGTGGAGATGAAGAACGCGTCGCCGAACGCGAGCATCCCGCCGATCAGGCCCACGCCCATCATCACCGAGGCGATCGGCAGGCCGAGCAGCATCAGCACCACCATCGCCAGGAAGCCGGTGACGCCCGCCATCTCCGCGCTCATGACCGCCCCCCTTCCACCGGCATGCCGGCTGCCGCCGCGGCGCCGCGCGCCTCGATGTCGGCGAGCTCTTCCTGCAATTCCTCCTTGGTCCCACGCGGACCGTACTCGCGGTCCACGCGATCGGTCTGCCCGCCGAAGGCGAACGCGAGCAGGCGCAGCAGCGAACCGATCGCCACCAGCGCGAAGACCGACAGCACGACGAACCACACGCCCTGCGGCCAGCGCAGCGGCGTCGCCCACGGCGTCTGCGCGGTGCTGTTCATCGCGATCGAGTCCGAGAGCGCGAACCAGGCGAGCACCGGCAGCGAGACCGCGGTGGCCGCGAGCGAGGCCACCGCCACCACGTTGAGCAGCAGCCGCAGCGGGCGCGGCAGCCGCTCGTGGACGAGGTCGATGCGGATGTGCGAGCGGCCGACGAGGGCGAGCGCGAACGCCAGCCCCGCGCCGATTGCCAGCGAATACCCGCCGAGCTCGTCCACCCCCTGCAGCGACACGTTGAGCACCTTGCGCAACGTGACCTCCACGGCCACCGCGACCGACAGCAGCACGAAGACGGCGCCGAACAGCCAGGCGCCGATCGTCTCGAGACGCTTCATGCCCGCCCCGTCGCCGGTGACCGCGCGCCGCTCACTTCAGGCCCACCACCGGACCGACCGTGCGCTTCCACGTGTCGGTGCAGCCCGGGTTGCTCTTCTCACAGAGGTCGCTCCAGGCCGGCAGCGCGATGTCCTTGAGGGCCGACTTCATCAGCTCGAGGTCCTTGGCCGTGGGCTTGACCGTCTTGAGCGCGTACTTCTTGCCGGTGGTGCACGGGTCCTGACCGGCGTTGCAGCGCATGCCGTCGGCCCACAGCTCCTCGGAGTACTTCCAGATGTCGTCGGTCAGCTTCTCCATCGCGACGCGCAGCTTGCCCTGCTGGTCGGCCGGCAGCTTCTTCCACGCCGTCATGTTGATGCCGTAGCCCTGCACCGCGACCTGCAGGCCGAGCGGGTAGACGTGGGTGGCGCTCTCGGGCCAGCCGGCGGAGTTCGCCGAGCTCGGGCCGGTGACCGCGCAGTCGATCGTGCCGAGCTTCAGGCCCTGCGAGACCTCGCCGAAGGCCATGGTCACCGGCGTGGCGCCGATCTTCTCCATGAACTTGGCCATCACGCCGTCGAGGATCCGGACCTTCTTGCCCTTGAGGTCCTCGAGCGAGGCGATCGCGGGCTTGCAGAAGATGATCTGCGGGCCGAAGGGCCACACGCCGAGCAGCTTGGTGTTGAACCGGTCCTGCAGACGCAGGTCGACCGCGTCCTTGTAGGCGTCGACGACCTTGCGGGCGACCTTGTAGTCGGTGTTCAGGCCGACCAGGTCGAGGCCGAGGATGGTCGGCTCGTCGCGCGAGACCTGGCCCAGGCGCAGGCCGACGATGTCGAACAGGCCCGACTTCATCACGCGCAGCTGCTCGAACTCCTTGACGCCCGTGCTGTCGAGCGGCTTGTAGTCCATCGTGATCGGGATGCCGGTCAGCTTCTCGAAATTCTCGAAGAACGGCTGTTCCTTGTCCTTCTGGATCTTGCCGGTGGCGAGCGGCATGCCCATCACGCGAAGCTTCGTGTTGTCCTGCGCGAGCGCGGGGGCGCAGAATGCGGCAGTGGCGAGTGCTGCCACCGCCGTCCAACCTGCTGCGGTCTTTCCGATCCGGTTCATCCGTTGTGCTCCATGAGTGTGCGTGTTCGCCCGGCGTGGTGCATCGACCCGACCACCGCGACGTTGGACCTGCCCGTGCAATGGTCGTGCCACACCGGGATTCCGTCAACGATCGCACCCCTTCTTGTCGACAAACGATGAATGCACCCCATGACGGACCGCTCGCGACCGAAACCGCCGCCGGCGCCGGAATCGGACTGAACGCCCACGAGCGCAGCGATGCGCGCGCGCTGCGCGGCGCGATCCGCGCCGGTCGCCACCATGACCACACGGTGGGCCTAGCGCCCGGCCGGGTGCAGGGCAACCTGGTGGTGCTGCCGCAGTCGCTGGCCGGCGACTTCATGCGCTTCTGCCAGCGCAATCCGAAGCCCTGCCCGCTGCTCGCGGTGACCGAGCCCGGCGATCCGGTGGCCCGCGAGCTCGGCGAGGACGTCGACCTGCGGACCGACGTGCCGCGCTACCGGGTCTGGGTCGACGGCGTGCTCGACGGCGAGGTCGACGACCTGCGCACGCTGTGGCGCGACGACTGGGTCGGCTTCGTCCTCGGCTGCTCGTTCTCGTTCGAGCAGGCGCTGCTCGACGACGGGATCCCGCTGCGCCATGTCGCGCAGGGCCGCAACGTCGCGATGTACCGCACTTCGATCCCGACCGCGCCCGCCGGCCGCTTCTCGGGGCCGCTGGTGGTGTCGATGCGGCCGATGACGCCGGCGAACGCGATCCGCGCGGTGCAGGTGACCTCGCGCTTTCCGTCGGTGCACGGCGCACCGGTTCACTTCGGCGATCCGGCGGCCATCGGCATCGCCGACCTCTCGCGGCCCGACTACGGCGACGCGGTCGACATCCTGCCCGGCGAGGTGCCGGTGTTCTGGGCCTGCGGCGTCACGCCCCAGGCCGCGCTGCTGGCCGCACGCCCCGAGATCTGCGTGACCCACGCGCCGGGCTGCATGCTGGTGACCGATCGCCTGAACACCGAACTCGCCGCGTTCTGACCCTCCCCCTTCAAGACGACCCCTCATGCTCCGATTCACGCTCCACGACACCGACGGCCCGAAGCAGGCCGCCTTCGATGCGACCGCGATGGTCATCGCCGGCTGGGCCGGCCGCGACCGTGCCGCGGTCGACCACCACATCGAGGAGCTGGCCGCGATCGGCGTGCCGCGCCCCTCGACCGTGCCGCTCTTCTACCGGGTCGCCGCCGCGACGCTGACGCAGTCCACGGTCATCGAGTGCGTCGGCGCCGGCAGCTCGGGCGAGGTCGAGCCGGTGCTGTTCTCGCACGCCGGACGGCTCTGGCTCACGGTCGGCTCGGACCACACCGACCGCGACGCGGAGACCTACTCGGTGGCGCTGTCCAAGCAGATGTGCGCCAAGCCCGTGGCGCAGGAGGCCTGGGCGCTCGAGTCGGTGCTCGCGCGGCTCGACACGCTCAGGCTGAGCTCGTGGATCGAGGAGGACGGCCGCGAGATCGCCTACCAGGAAGGCACGCTCGCCTCGCTGGTGCCCGCCCCCGACCTGCTCGCACGCTTCCTCGACGGGGCGCCCGTCCCCGAGGGGCTGGTGATCTCCTGCGGCACGCTGGGTGCGATCGGCGGCGTGCGGCCCTCGACCGCGTTCCGGATGCGGCTCGAGGATCCGGCCACGGGCCGCGCGATCTCGCACGCGTACCGCACGACGGTGCTGCCGAAGGTCGCCTGAGCAGGGCGCACGGCCCGGCCGGTTCGGCCGGCGTCGCGCAGGCCGGACGACGGGGCGGGCATCGTTCCAATCGGACTTGCGCACCGTCAACTTGACATGACATTTGTGTTTGTCATTTTTGGTTGACACACATCAAGCGCCAGCTCGCACCCCGCAGGCACAGTCCGAAGCATCCGGCCCGACGCGGCCGATGCCTTCGGAGAACGGTCCGTGCGAATCCTGCTGATGCACCCCAACTACCACTCGGGCGGCGCCGAGATCGCCGGCAACTGGCCGCCGGCCTGGGTCGCCTACCTGACCGGCTACCTGAAGGCGGCCGGCTTCGACGACGTCTGCTTCGTCGATGCGATGACGCACCATCTGGACGACGAGCAGGTGCGTGCACGGATCGCCGAGATCCGGCCCGACATCGTGGGCTGCACCGCGATCACGCCGGCCATCTACAAGGCCGAGCGGCTGCTGCAGATCGCCAAGGAGGTCGACCCGGCCATCGTCACCGTGCTCGGCGGCATCCACGGCACCTTCATGTACCCGCAGGTGCTGGCCGAGGCGCCCTGGATCGACGCGGTGGTGCGCGGCGAGGGCGAGCAGGTGTTCCTGAACCTGGTGCGCTGCATCGCCGAAGGCCGCTGGCCGGCCGAGCGCGCGACCGTGCGCGGCATCGCGTTCGCGGCCGGCACCGAGATCGTGGCGACGCCCGCCGAGCCGCCCATCCAGGACCTCGACCGCATCGCGCCCGACTGGGGCATCCTCGAGTGGTCGCACTACACCTACATCCCGATGGGCGTGCGGGTCGCGATCCCGAACTTCGCGCGCGGCTGCCCGTTTACCTGCACCTTCTGCAGCCAGTGGAAGTTCTGGCGCGACTACCGCGTGCGCGATCCGATCAAGGTGGTCGACGAGATCGAGACGCTGGTGCGCGACCACCAGGTGGGCTTCTTCATCCTCGCCGACGAGGAGCCGACGATCCACCGCAAGAAGTTCGTGCAGTTCTGCGAGGAGCTGATCCGCCGCGACCTGCCGGTGCTCTGGGGCATCAACACGCGCGTCACCGACATCCTGCGCGATGCCGAGCTGCTGCCGATGTTCCGGCGTGCCGGGCTGATCCACGTCTCGCTCGGCACCGAGGCGGCCGCGCAGCTCAAGCTCGAGCGCTTCAACAAGGAGACGACGATCGCCGACAACCGGCGCGCGATCAGGCTGCTGCGCGACGCGGGCATCGTCGCCGAGGCGCAGTTCATCGTGGGGCTGGAGAACGAGACCGCCGAGACGCTCGAGGAGACGTACCGGATGGCGAACGAATGGGAGCCCGACATGGCGAACTGGGCGATGTACACGCCCTGGCCGTTCTCGGACCTGTTCCAGGAGCTCGGCGACAAGGTCGAGGTGTTCGACTTCGACAAGTACAACTTCGTCACGCCGATCATCAAGCCCGATGCGATGGAGCGCACCGAGCTGCTCGACCGCGTGATGAACAACTACCGGCGCTTCTACCTGAAGAAGGCGCTCTTCCGGTATCCGTGGATCCGCGACAAGGTCAAGCGCCGGTACATGGTCGGCTGCCTGAAGGCCTTCGCCAAGAGCGGCTTCCAGCGGACCTTCTACGACCTCGGGCGGGTCGGCTACTGGGGCCCGCAGTCGAAGAAGAAGGTCGACTTCCACTTCGACGCGAGCCGCAGGCTCGACATGCCCGCGATCGCCGCGAAGGTCGACGACGACGGCTGGGCCACGATGCACCAGGGCAAGATCGAGCACCGGGCGAAGCTGGCGGCACGCGCGCAGGCCGCGCAGGCCCAGGCGGCGATGGCCTGCGGCGGCGGTCGCGAGCAGCTGGCCGACTGCGGAGACGGACACGACTCGGGCCACGGAGACGGGGACCCGCACCCGCACCCGAACGAACACGAGCACGGCACCGCCGTCACCCGTCCGCGCTGAGATCGGCCATGGTCGCCACCGACGTGCGCCGCGACACGCGGGGTCGGCCCCCCGCACGCGGTGTGGCGATGCGACCGCGCGGCGGGCGCATCGGCCCGAACGCGATCACCCGCGTCGCGCAGGCGCTGCGCGAGGAGGTCGGCGACGCCGCGACCCGCGCGGTGTTCGCACGGGCGGCGCTCGACGCGTACCTCGACGAGCCGCCGCTCGAGATGGTTGACGAGGCGCAGGTGCGCCGGCTGCATGCGGCCATGGGCGAGGCGATAGGCACGGTGCGCGCCGCCGCCGTGGCCCGCGAGGCCGGGACGCTGACGGGCGACTACCTGCTCGCGAAGCGCATCCCCGGGCCCGCGCAGGCGGTGCTCAGGCGGCTGCCCGCAGCGCTCGCCGAACGGATGCTGCTCGCCGCGGTCGGTCGCCACGCCTGGACCTTCGCGGGCAGCGGCCGATTCACGGCGACGCCGGGCGCACCGAGCGTCGTCGAGATCGCCGACAACCCGCTGTGCCGGGGCGTGGTCGCCGATGCACCGGCCTGCCACTTCCATGCGGCCACTTTCGAGCGGCTGTGGCGCACCCTGGTGTCACCGCAGGTGCGTGTCGTCGAGACCGCCTGCTGCGCCTGCGGCGCAGCGGCCTGCCGGTTCGAGCTGCGGCGGCCCTGAGTCGCCAGCCCGTCCCCGCCCGCGCTCGAGCCCCACCAACGCGTCGCGCGAGCGCGTGGCGGTATGCTGTCGGCCCGTTCCCTGCCCCGGCCTGCCGCGCGCATCGCCCGTCCGATGTCCGAACTCCTCGTCCTCGCCGCCGGTGCCGCGGTCGCCGGCTTCGTCCAAGGCATCTCCGGCTTTGCGTTCAGCATGGTCGCGCTCTCCATCTGGGCCTGGTCGATCGAGCCCACGCTCGCCACGGCGATGGCGGTCTGCGGCGGGCTGAGCGGCCAGCTCTTCTCGGCGGTCACCGTGCGCCGCGGCCTGCACCTGCCGGTCCTGTGGCCGTTCCTCGCGGGCGGTGCGCTCGGCATCCCGATCGGCGTGCTCGCCCTGCCCCATCTGGACCCTGCCCGCTTCAAGCTCGTGCTCGGCATCGTGCTCCTCGCCTGCTGCACCGGCATGCTGTTCGCGCGGCGCCTGCCCTCGGTGGCACGCTTCGGGCGCGCGGGCGACGTCATCGCGGGCGCGCTCGGCGGTGCGATGGGCGGACTCGGCGGCATCACCGGCGCGGCGCCGGCGATGTGGTGCACGCTGCGCGGCTTCGAGCGCGACGCGCAGCGTGCGGTCGTCCAGAACTTCAACCTGCTCGCGCTCACCGCGACGCTCGTGGCACTGCTCGCCTCGGGCACGGTCCGGGTCGACATGCTGGGCGGGCTGCTGGTGGTCGTGCCGGCGCTGCTGCTGCCGTCCTGGATCGGCTCGCGCGTCTACCTCGGGCTCGATGCGGCCCGCTTCCGGCAGGTGGTGCTGGTCGTGGTGGCGCTGGCCGGCGCCGCGATGATCGCGGCCTCGTTCCGTGCGACGTGACCCGACCGGGCGCCCGCCCGCCCCCACGGCCCCGGCCCGCCCGACCGACTGGCGGGCCCGACTGCGCGACGCCGCGCCGCCTCGACGGGTGATGCTCGAGGCCGCCTTCGCCGGCATCCCGGCGGGCAGCACCCTCTACGTCGCGACGCCGGCGCAGCTGGCCGAACGCATCGCGGCCATCCCCGAGGGCGAGACCCTCGAGGTGCGCGCACTGCGCGATGCGCTGGCGCGGGCCCACGATGCCGATGCGACCTGTCCGGTGACCACCGGCCTCTTCCTGCGCATCGTCGCCGAAGCCGCCTGGGACGCGCTCCAGGACGGCACGCCGCTCGAGCGGATCGTCCCGTTCTGGCGGGTCATCGACCCGGCCTCGCCGGTCGCGGCGCGCCTGCGCTGCGGCGTCGACTGGATCCAGGCGATGCGGGCCCGCGAGGCCGCCGCACCGTCGACGCCCTGAGTGACACGGCGCGGCCCCGCCGCGCTTCGGCATCACCGTCCGGCGCGGGCGCTGCGCGAAGACGCGACGCATGGCGCTCGCCGCGATTGCGGGGACGGTCCGCGCCCGAGGCCGCGCGCAGTCAGCGTGCCGCGAAGCGCCGCGCGAGCGGATCGAGCAGCAGCCGCTCGCCCGCGTAGAACAGCGCGACGATCGCGAGGCAGGCCGCGAGCACGGTGGTGATGTCGGCCGAGCCCTGTGCGCGCAGCATCAGGAAGCCCAGCCCCGAGGTCGAGCCGAGCAGCTCGGCCACCAGCGCGATCTTCCACGCGACGCCGTAGGCGATCCGCAGCGCGCCGATCACGTAGGGCAGCAGCAGCGGCACCGTCACCGTCGCGAGCACGCGGGGGCGCCGTCGCGTGAAGCTGCGCGCCATCTCGAGCATCTCGCGGTCGACCTGCCGCAGGCCCTCGGCGACGTTGATCAGGCAGAACGGCACCAGGATCGCGACCTGCACGAAGATGATCGACAGGTGGCCCGGCGCGAACCAGATCGCCGCGAGGATCGCCCAGCCGATCGAGGGGAACGCGTTCAGGAAGGGCTGCAGCAGCCCCGAGATCAGGCCGTCGAGCACCGGCACCGCACGCGCGAGCAGTGCGAGCCCGCCGCCCAGCAGCAGCGCGATCGCCACCGAGGCGATCACGCGCACCGTCGAGGCGACGGTGTGCACGAGGAAGTCGGGGTCGGTGACCAGCACCAGCAGCCGCTCGCCCACCGCGAGCGGCCCGGGCAGC
>CAIUGQ010000254.1 GCA_903898725.1 uncultured Burkholderiales bacterium
CTGTCGGCGGGCCTGGTCGGCGTGGGCATGATGGGCTTTCACCTCGGGATCCAGCATGCGGCGGGCGAGATCGGCGGCGAGGCGCGGCGCACCGCCAACTTCAACCTGCTGACGATGAGCTTCTCGGTGTCGGGGCTGCTCGGTCCGCCGATGATGGGGCTGGTCATCGACTCGGCCGGCCATCGGCAGGCGTTCGCGCTGTCGGCGGCCCTGCTGGGGGCGACCTGGCTCGCGGCGAGCCGCTATCCGTTCGAGCGCCACCTGCCCGGACGGGATCGCCCCCCCGCCGAGCCTGCCCCGGCGCAGACCGCGCCTGTCGCCTCGGACGCCTCGCCTGCGCAGACCGCCCCCCTGCCGCTGCAGGCCGATGCCGCCACGGCCGCCGTCGAGGCGCCTCGCGGCGCTGCCGCCGCCTTCTCGCTGCTCGGCGCGCCGCGCCTGCGTCGGCTCCTGCTCGCGTCGCTGCTCGCCTCGGCGTCGTGGGACGTCTACCAGTTCGTGCTGCCGCTGCATGCCGGCGCCATCGGTCTGTCCGCCTCGTCGGTGGGACTGTCGATCGCGGCGTTCTCGGCCGGCTCGCTGTCGGTGCGTCTGCTGCTGCCCCGGCTGCTCACTCACATGCACCCGGCGCGCTGGATGCAGGCCGCGCTCGCGGTCTGCGTGCTGGCCTATGCGGCCGCCCCCTTCGCGGGCACCCTCGGGGCGCTGGTGGCGCTGTCGTTCCTGATCGGATTCGGTCCGGGCATCGCGCAGCCCCTGCTGATGGCGGCCCTGCACGCCGCCTCGCCACCGGGTCGGGCCGGCGAGGCCGCCGGACTGCGGATGACGCTGCTGAGCGCGATGCAGCTGCTGGTGCCGGTGGGCTTCGGCCTCGCGGCCGGCGTGCTCGGTACCGCGCCACTGTTCTGGATCTACGCGGGCAGCGCAGCGCTGATCGGCATCGCACTGGCGCGGGCGGAGCGGCGCTGACGCCGCACCCGCTCAGTCCTCGAAGGGCAGCCCGACGTAGTTCTCGGCGAGTGCGGTGGCGGCCGCCCGCGAACCGATCAGGTAGCCGAGCTCGGCTTCCTGGATCTTCTGGCCGATCTCGCCGGTGTCGGGAAAGCGGTGCATCAGCGTGGTGAACCACCACGAGAAGCGGACCGCCTTCCAGACCCTGCGCAGGCAGCGCGCCGAGTACTGGTCGAGTTCCGCGGTGGTGCCCGAGCGGTAGTGGTCGATCAGCGCCCGTGACAGGTAGCGGATGTCCGAGGCGGCGAGGTTCAGGCCCTTCGCGCCGGTCGGCGGGACGATGTGCGCGGCGTCTCCGGCCAGGCAGAGCCGGCCGAAGCGCATCGGCTCGGCCACGAAGCTGCGCAGCGGCGCGATGCTCTTCTCGATCGACGGACCGGTGACGAGGGCGGCCGCCGCCGGAGCGTCGAGCCGGCTGCGCAGCTCGTCGAAGAAGCGCTCGTCCGACCAATCCTCGACCCGCTGCTCGAGCCCGCACTGCACGTAGTACCGGCTGCGGCTGCGGCTGCGCATGCTGCACAGCGCGAAGCCGCGGGGATGGTTGGCGTAGATCAGCTCGTCCGACACGGGGGGCGTGTCGCACAGCACGCCGAGCCAGCCGAACGGATAGATGCGCTCGAAGGTCTTGAGCGCCGACGCGGGCACCGCGGCGCGCGAGGCACCGTGGTAGCCGTCGCAGCCGGCGATCCAGTCGCAGGCGATCACGTGCTCGCGACCGTCCTTGAAGTAGCGGACTTCCGGGGACCCGCCGTCGAAGCCGTGCAGCGAGACGTCGGCGGCATCGTAGACGGTGGTCGCGCCGCTCGCGGCCCGGGCCGCCATCAGGTCGCGCGTGACTTCGGTCTGTCCGTAGACGGTGACCTGTCGACCGATCAGTTCGGCGAAGTCGATGCGATGCCGCCCGCCTTCGAAGGCGAGCTCGACACCGTGGTGCGGCAGCCCCTCCGCGTGCAGCCGGGCGCCCACGCCCGCCTCCTCGAGCAGCTCGACCGTGCCCTGCTCCAGCACGCCCGCCCGGATGCGCGCGAGCACGTAGTCGGGCGACTGACGCTCGACGATGACGGCGTCGATGCCCGCGCGGTGCAGCAGCGCGCCGAGCAGCAGACCGGCCGGTCCGGCCCCGACGATCGCGACCCGGGTCCGCAGATGTGTGCGCTCAGACATCGAAGAACACCGTTTCGTCCTCGCCCTGCATCCGGATGTCGAAGCGATAGACCGTGCCGCCCGGCAGGTCCGTGCGACGGGCCAGCAGGGTGTCGCGCCGCGCCTCGGGCACCGAGCACAGGACCGCGTCGGTGGCGTTGGCCTGCGTCTCGTCGTCGAAGTAGATGCGGGTGAACGCATGCGAGAGCAGGCCGCGCATCGACACGATCACATCGATGTGCGGAGCCTGGCTATCGGGCGTCGGGCCGGGCTTGATCGTGCGGAACGCGTAGCCGCCGTCGGGCAGCGTGCCGGTGCCGACCCGCCCGAACCCGCGAAAGCCGCTCTCCAGCACCTCGGCCCGGCTGCGCGGGTGGTGTCCCCGGGCGTCGGCATGCTGGATCTCGAGCATCGCATCGCCGATCGGGGCACCGTTCGCGTCGAGCACGCGGCCGGTGACGACGATCGGCACGCCCGGGGTCCTCGGCTCGGCGAGATCGGGGCCGAAGAGACTGCGGAACGGATAGCCGTACTGCGTCGGCACCAGACCGTACGCGAAGTACGGGCCGACGGTCTGGGAAGGGGTCTGCCCCGGGGTGGCACCGGACCGGTCGTTCATCGCGGCGTCTCCATCGGCGTCTGCAGCGCGCCGCGCAGCACGATGTCGAACACGTAGCCGAGCGCGAAGCCGGGCTGGGTCGCCGCCAGGTCGAAATGCGCGACGAGGCGCTCGCGCACGCCGGGCGGCGTGCTGCGGTAGATCGGATCGAGCTCGAGCAGCGGATCGCCCGGAAAGTACATCTGCGTGACCAGGCGGCTGGCGAAATGTTCGCCGAACAGCGAGAAGTGGATGTGGTTGGGCCGCCAGGCGTTCGGATGGTTGCCCCACGGATAGGCACCGGGCTTGATCGTCAGGAACCGGTAGCGCCCGTCCTCGTCGGTCAGCGTGCGGCCGGCACCCAGGAAGTTCGGGTCGAGCGGCGCATCGTGCGTGTCGACCGCATGGATGTAGCGGCCGGCCGCGTTGCACTGCCAGAGCTCGACCAGCGTGTGCCGCAGCGGGCGGCCGCCTTCGTCGACCACCCGTCCCGTCACCACGATCCGCTCGCCGAGCGGCGCGCCGTTGAGCGCCGCGTTGCGGGTCAGGTCGTGATCGAGTTCGCCGATGTCCTCGTGGCCGTACACCGGCTGCGCGAGTTCGCTGAGCGAGTGCCGCATCGGCAGCAACGGGCGGGACGGTGCCCGCAGCGGGGTGGACTTGTAGGCGGGGTGCAGGTACGCGGGCTGGCTGGACCAGTCGCGCGCCGCGATCCGAGGCAGTTCGGCCATCGGTGTCTCCTCGAGAGCGAGGTCAGGACTGTACCGCGCTCAGGGCCGGAGTTCGACGCTGCCGGACACGCCCACGACGACATCCGACTCGCCGCCTTCGGTGGGCAAGGGTGCGGCGTCGGCAGCCACCGCGCCCCGTGCCATCGCGGCCATCGGGCGCGGGCCGGGCGAGCCGCCGCCCGATCGCAGCGCGATCTCCTTGAGCTCGTAGCCGGCGAAGCCGAAGGCGGTCGCCGCCTCGGCGGCGCGGGCTCGGAACGCGCGGGCGGCCTCGGCGATCAGTCGGCGCTCCTCGGCCTGCCGACGCTCCGCCGACAGCCGGAACTGCACGCCGGAGAGCTGCATCCGCTCGCCCAGGCGGGCGCCGAGCTGCGCCACGGCAGCCATCCGGGTCGATTCCAGCACCACTTCACCGCGGACACGCCAGCCCTGGGCCTTGCCGTCGCGGGTGTAGTTCGGCTGGGTCCAGATCGAGCCGAGTCGGGCCTTCACGCCCTCGACGCCCCGAGCC
>CAIUGQ010000255.1 GCA_903898725.1 uncultured Burkholderiales bacterium
CGGCGATGCCCAACAAGGCCCTCATCGAGGTGCGCGGGCTGGTGAAGCATTTCCCGCTCAAGGGGAAGAAGGCCGACGACGGCCGGCCGGCCGTGGTCCGGGCGGTCGATGGCATCGACTTCATGGTGTACGAGCGCGAGACGCTCGGCGTGGTCGGCGAGTCCGGCTGCGGCAAGAGCACCGCGGCGAGGCTGCTGATGCGCCTGCTCGACCCGACCGCGGGCGAGATCATCTTCGACGGCAAGGCCGTGGGCGGGCGCGAGCTGCCGCTCAAGGAGTACCGTCGCCAGGTCCAGATGGTGTTCCAGGACAGCTACTCGTCGCTGAACCCCCGGATGACGATCGAGGACTCGATCGCCTTCGGGCCGCGGGTCCACGGCGTCGGGGCGCGCGAGTCGGTGGAACGTGCCCGCGACCTGCTGTCGCGGGTCGGGCTCGAGCCGCGGCGCTTCGCGGAGCGCTATCCCCACGAGCTCTCGGGCGGGCAGCGCCAGCGGGTCAACATCGCCCGCGCGCTCGCGCTGCAGCCCCGGGTGGTCATCCTCGACGAGTCGACCTCGGCGCTCGACAAGTCGGTCGAGGCGCAGGTGCTGAACCTGCTGCTCGACCTGAAGGAGGCGTTCGGCCTGACCTACGTGTTCATCGGGCACGACCTGCACGTGGTGCGCTACGTGTCGGACCGGGTGATGGTGATGTACCTCGGGCAGGTCGCCGAGCTCGGACCGGGCGAGGCGCTGTTCGGCGAACCGCTCCATCCGTACACCGCCGCGCTCACCGCGTCGATGCCGACGATGGACCCGGACAACCGGACCGAGGAGGCGCCGCTCGCCGGCGATCCCCCGAACCCGATCAATCCGCCCGCAGGCTGCCGCTTCCACACCCGGTGCGCGTCGGCCGAGCCGACCTGCGCCAAGCAGGTGCCGAAGCTCGGTTCGAAGGCGACGCCGCACGCGGTCGCCTGTCTGATGTACGAGCCCGGCTCGGGCCATTCGCGTGCTCCCGCCGCTCGGGAGGCCGCATGAGCGCCGTGTCGACCACCCGCCCCGAGGCGGGTGACGCCCAGCGGTCGCACGCGGGCGGCGAGCCGCTCGTCGAGGTCCGCAAGCTCGAGGTCGCGTTCGGCAAGGGGCCGAAGCCGGTCCGTGCGGTCAATGGCGTCGACCTGACGGTCGCGCGCGGCGAGACCGTCGCGCTGATCGGCGAGTCGGGCTCGGGCAAGAGCGTCACGCTGCGGGCGCTGCTGCGGCTGCATGCACCGCGCACGACCCGCATCCAGGGCTCGGTCAAGGTCGCCGGCCACGACGTGCTGTCGCTCGGCACGCGTGCGCTCGCCGACTACCGCGGCAAGGTCGCATCGATGATCTTCCAGGAGCCCCTGCTCGCGCTGGATCCGGTCTACACCGTGGGTGCGCAGATCATCGAGTCGATCCGCCGGCACGAGCCCGTGTCCGAGGGCGATGCGCGCAAACGGGCGCTGGAGCTGTTCGAGCGGGTGCGCATCCCGAGCCCGGAGCGGCGGCTCGACGCCTATCCGCACGAGATGAGCGGCGGCATGCGGCAGCGCGCGATGATCGCGCTGGCGCTCGCCTGCCGCCCGCAGCTGCTGCTCGCCGACGAGCCGACCACCGCGCTCGACGCCACGGTGCAGATCCAGATCCTGCTGCTGCTGCGCGAACTCCAGCGCGAACTCGGGCTCGGCATCGTGTTCGTCACCCACGACATCGGTGCGGCGGTCGAGGTCGCCGACCGGTTCGCGGTGATGTACGCCGGCCGGATCGTCGAGGAGGGCTCGGTGCGGACGGTGGTGCGTGCGCCCCGCCATCCGTACACGCTCGCGCTGCTGCGCGGGCGCGCGGGCGGCCAGACGATGGCTCGCGGCACCCGGCTGCTGACCATCGCCGGCTCGCCGCCGGACCTCGCGAACCTGCCTGCCGGATGCGCGTTCGCGGAACGCTGCACCTTCGCCCAGGAAGCCTGCCGCAGCGCACCGCCCGAACCGATCGCGGTGGCGGCCGATCACATCGTGCGCTGCGTGCGGACCGACGCGACCCAGGGCGCCGCGTGATGCGGCTCTCCTGAGCCGCGGTTCCCGGAGTCCCGATGCTTCTCGCTCACGATCCTGCGCGTGCCTTCGTGCCCTATCCGGCGGTGCCGGTGCCCGGGGCACCGACCGGACCGCTGTCCGGACTGAGCTTCGGCGCGAAGGACCTCTTCGACGTCGCCGGCTACCCCACCGGCGGTGGCAGTCCGCTCGTCCTGGCAATGTCGGGCATCAAGACGGTGAACGCGCCGTCGGTGCAGCGACTGCTCGATGCCGGCGCGCGCTTCGTCGGCAAGACGCACACCGACGAGTTCGCCTTCAGCATGAACGGGCGCAACGCCCATTTCGGCACGCCGATCAACGGCGCGGCACCCGATCGGATTCCGGGCGGCTCCTCGAGCGGCTCGGCGTCGGCGGTCAGCAACCGGCTGTGCGACACGGCGCTCGGCACCGACACCGGCGGCTCGGTGCGCGCGCCCGCGAGCCACTGCGGGCTGTACGGCATCCGGCCCACTCACGGGCGCGTGTCGCTGCAGCGCGCACTCGACCTGTCGCCGAGCTTCGACACCTGCGGGTTCTTCGCCCGCGATGCAACCACGTTCGCGCGGGTCGCCGACGTGATGCTCGGTGCCGATCCCGCCCCGCTCCCGGCGCGGGTCAGGCTGCTGCGACCGGCGGACGCCTGGGCGCTGATCGGCGACGAGCCCGCTGCGGCGCTGGCGCAGGCGGTCTCGCGCGTCGAGTCGGTGGCCGGGGCCGCGTCGCCCTGCACGTTGGCGCTCGACTCGATCGACGCGATGTACACCGCCTACCGCCAGCTGCAGGGGCGGGAGGCATGGGTGGTGGACGGGCCCACGATCGAGCGATTCGCGGCGCCGCTCGGGCCGGGGGTCGCCGAACGCTTCGCCTGGTCGAGCCGCCTGACCGATGCCGAGGTGGCGGCGGCGAGCGTGTTCCGAGAGCGCTTCCGGACCCATCTGGCGGCGCTGCTCGGCACCGACGGTGTGCTGGTGCTGCCGACCATGCCGGACGTCGCGCCGCTGCTGTCGGCCGACGAGGCCGCGCTCGACGCCTATCGCGCGAATGCCATCCGGCTGCTGTGCACGGCCGGCCTCGCCGGGGTGCCCCAGGTGTCGATGCCGCTGGCACGGCGGCTCGGTGCGCCCCTGGGGCTGTCGCTGATCGGGCCCGCAGGCTCGGACCGCTCGCTCGTGGCGCTCGCGCAGGCCATCGGCGGCTGAGCGCGGCCGTTCGCTGCGTCTCCCCGCGCGGCGGCCCAGGGGGGCGGCTCGGGCGCGGCTCAGGGGGCGGCTGCGGCAGCGCCTGGTGCGCCGTGTCCGCAGGCGGAGCCCCCCGAGGGCGTCACTCGTCGGCTTCGGCCTCGAGTTCCGTCTCGAGCTCGGTCTCGAGCTCGGCGTCGGCGAGGCCACCGTCCTCGCGCTCGACCGGACCGGTGTTCAGGCGACCGTCGACCCGGCGGCCGTCACGGCCGAACATCGAGTGGGCCACGCCCTGCGGCGTCTGGTACCAGCGCTGCATGCGGCGCGCTGCCGCGAGTGCCGCGTCGGGTTCGAGGATCGCACCCAGCGAATTCGGCACGTCGGCGGGGGTCAGGGGGGACTGCACGCTGTTCATCTCGAGCTGTTCCATGATGTGCTGGAAAGTAATTCCATGAGCGTGGACGACGCCCCGACTTTTCACGATCTGCGGGGTCGGGTCGTCGCGATCGCGCCGGAAGGCGGATGCTCACCGATGAGCGGCACACACCGTGTCCGCGAAGGCACGGCGACCGCTGTGCGCGGCGGTGCCGGCCCCGGCCGGGCGGCCGGGGGAGGGCGCGTCAGTCCAGCAGCGCGCGGGCGACGATCTGGGCCTGGATCTCGGCCGCGCCCTCGAACACGTTGAGGATGCGCGCATCCACCAGCACGCGGCTGATGCGGTACTCCTGCGCATAGCCGTTGCCGCCATGCACCTGCACGGCGTTGTCGGCGGCCGCCCAGGCCACCCGCGCCGCCAGCAGCTTCGCCATGCCCGCCTCGAGATCGCAGCGGCGCTCGGCGTCCTTCTCGCGCGCGGCGAACAGGGTGAGCTGTCGGGCGACCATCGTCTCGACGGCCATCCAGGCGAGCTTGTCGGCCACGCGCGGAAACCCGACGATCGGCCGGCCGAACTGGATGCGGTCGCAGGCGTAGCCCAGCCCGAGCTCGAGCGCGCTCTGCGCGACGCCGACCGCACGGGCCGCCGTCTGGATCCGGGCGCTCTCGAAGGTCTTCATCAGCTGCTTGAAGCCCTGGCCCTCGAGGCCGCCGAGCAGCGAATCGCCCGGGATCTCGTAGCCGTCGAAGCCGATCTCGTACTCCTTCATCCCGCGATAGCCGAGCACCTCGATCTCGCTGCCGCGCAGACCCGGCGCGGGAAAGGGATCGGCGTCCGTGCCCCGGGGCTTGGGCACCAGGAACATCGACAGGCCCTTGTAGCCCGGCGCATCGCGGTCGGTGCGGGCCAGCAGCGTCATCACGTCGCTGCGTGCGCCGTGGGTCGTCCAGGTCTTGTTGCCGTGCAGCCGCCAGACCGGGCGGCCATCGCTCGACGTGCCGCGCTCGGCGCGCGTGCGCAGCGAGGCGAGGTCGCTGCCGGTGTCCGGTTCGGTGAACGAGGCAGTGGGGATGGTCGTGCCGTCGATCAGACCCGGCAGCCAGCGGGCGCGCTGCGATTCGGTGCCCGCGCCGAGGATGAGCTCGCCCGCGATCTCGGTGCGGGTGCCGAGCGACCCGAGCCCGATCCAGCCGCGCGACAGTTCCTCGGTGACGACGCACATCGCCGACTTGCCCATGCCGGAGCCGCCCCACGACTCGGGCACCGTCAGCCCGAACACGCCGAGGGCGCCGAGCTCGGCGATCACGCTGTCGGGGATCAGGTCGTTCGCCAGGTGCCAGCGGTGGGCGGCCTCTGCGTGGTCGTCCGACCAGCGGGCGAACTGGCTGCGGATCTCGGCGAGCGCGGGGTCGTCGTAGGCGGGATCGCCGAAAGCACGGGTCGCGCGCCCTTCGGCGAGCAGCACCGCGATGCGAGCCCGGACCGGGGGCGCGAAGCCGCGGGCACGCAGCCGGCGCACGGACGCATCACCGACGAACGCGGCGAGCGCCTCGCCGTCCTCGTCGATCAGGTCGGGGCGGAAGAGCTCG
The DNA here is from genome assembly GCA_903898725.1 of uncultured Burkholderiales bacterium. Lineage (GTDB taxonomy): Bacteria > Pseudomonadota > Gammaproteobacteria > Burkholderiales > Burkholderiaceae_E > UBA4615. The sequence continues at coordinate 5,227 of CAIUGQ010000255.1, forward strand.
CCCTGGCTCATCGGCAACCCGCCCGCGAGCTGGGCCAGGTACTCGCCGAAGGCCGCCTGCAGCATCAGCGACTCCAGTTCGCCGAGACGGTGCGAGGCGGCGAGCCGGCGGGACCAGCCGAGCATCTCGTGCAGCGCGCGGACGTAGGTCGCCGCCCAGGCCAGGCCGTGCGTGCGGGCCTGCTCCCGGTTCGCCGCGTCGGTGTCGCCGGCGAGCCGAGCCCGCAGACGGGTGCGCAGCGCGTCCAGCAGCCGGTCGGCGGCGCCCAGGGCGCTCGCGCAGGTGGCGTCGAGGTCGGGCGATGCGGAGGCGGCGGCGGGGGGAAGGGTCATGACGGGTCTGCCGGTGGAACTCGAGGGATGGAACGGGCGCCCGCAGGCGGGCCGCCGACGGTACCGGCGGCCTGCAGCGCGGCGACCGCGTCGCGGTCCAGGCCGAGCACATCGCCCAGGACCGCTGCGGTGTCGTCGCCGATGCGCGCGGCCGGTGCCGGGGCGCCACGCGGGGTCGCGCCGAATGCCAGCGGGCTCGCGGCCGTGAGGAACCGGCCGTAGCCGGGATGGTCGATGCGCGCGAACATCGGGTTGGACTCGGAGACCCGCGGGTCTTCGGCCAGCATCTGCGCGACGGTCCGGTACGGCCCCCAGAGCAGGGCACGGTCGGCCAGCGCCAGCGCGACCTCCTCGAGCGAGCGCCGTGCGAACCAGGGGCGCAGGAATGCCGAGATCAGCTCGCGAGCCTCCCAGCGACCCGATTCGGTGTCCAGCCGGTGGCCGAGGGCAGCGGCGGCGGCCGACAGCGCATCGGCCAGTCCGACGGCATTCACCAGGGCCCGCCACTGACGGTCGCTGATCGCGACCACCATCGCCCAGCGCTCGTCGGCGGTCCGGAAGGCGTCGCCGTAGGCGCCGTAGAGGAAGTTGCCGTCCGCGCGTCGCGCGCTGCCGTTGACCTCCGCATCGGCGACATAACCGAGCGAGGCGGTGGCGGCGAAGGCGACGTCCGACAGCGCGAGCTTCACGCACTGGCCTTCGCCGGTGCGTCGCCGATGGCGCTCGGCGGCGAGCACGGCCGTGGCGAGGGTCATGCCGGCGAGCAGGTCCCACGCGGGCAGCACGTGGTTGACGGGGCCGCGGCCGTCGCCGGTGAGCAGCGGGAAGCCCGCCGCGCAGTTGACCGTGTAGTCGACCGCGTTGGTGCCGTCGGACGAGCCGACGAGCTGCACCATGATCAGGTCGGGGCGCAGCGCGCGCAGCGCGTCGTAGCCGAGCTCGCCGTCGACCCCGAGGTTGGTGACGAAGATGCCGCCGCCTTCGCCGGGGGCCGAGATCAGGTCCTGCAGCAGCCGGCGGCCGGCCGCGGCGCGCGGGTCGATCTCGACCGATCGCTTGCCATGGTTCAGCGATGCCCAGTAGAGGCTGCGGCCGTCGGCGTTGACCGGCAGCCGGTGTGCATCGATGTTGCCGCCCGGCGGGTCAACGCGGATCACGTCGGCGCCGAGCTGCGCGAGCGCCAGTCCGGCCGAGGGCGCCGCGACGAAGGCCGAGAACTCGACGATCCTCAGCCCGCTGAGGGGGCCGCTCGCATCAGGGTGCATCGTCGTGTTCGCTCGTCAGAACAGCTGGTAGCCGATCGCGGCGAAGGCGGTCGCGGTGCTGCGGTCCCTGACGATCGGCGAGTCCGCGGCATCGCCGAGCACGCGGCCCAGACCGACGCCGCCGATCGCGATCCAGCGCCCGGCGAAGACGTGGTTCGCCGAGACCGCGAGCTGCGCACTGCGCAGGCCGCTAGACGGCGCGTACGGCCCATAGCCCGAGGCCAGGGACTGGCCGGCATCGACGCCGAACCAGTTCTGCTGGGATGTACCGTTCGCGGCGGTCATGAAGCCGGTGACGCTCAGGCGTGTGGTCGGCGCGAGCTGGAAGTCGCGGCGCACCCCGGCGTCGAGTTCGGCGCCCTTGTCGCCGCCGCGCAGGTTCAGTCCGACGGTCCAGACCCTGGAGAGCGCCTGCGTCCAGTAGACACTGGCCTCGACGCCGAAGCCGATGTCGCCCATGCCGCGCAGGTCCGCGGACTGACTCTCGCGACGGCCGAACCGGGGGATCATCCGGACACCGACCTGGGTCGTCGCGGTGTTGACGAACGAGTAGCCGATGCCGCTGCCGGTGCTGGCGAAGAAGCCGTTCCGGTTCGCATAGTCGATGAAGGGCAGGACGGTCCAGACGAGGTCGTCGGAGCCGAGGTAGGCCGGTCGCACGATCCCCGAGCCGCCCAGCAGCAGCCGACTGTCGCCGGGGCCGACCGGGGGCAGGCTCACGATGCCCTGATACTGCGCGTGCGCGGGGATCGCGCTCAGGCCGCAGACCGTGGCGATCCAGGCGGCGACGTGTCGTGGGGTCATGCAGTGCGGCGGGGGGCCGTGCCGGAGAGGCCGCGGGTCGGCGGCCGGGAGGACGATTCCATCACAAAGGCGCTCCGGGTGATGCCGTAGCATCGCAGCGTTGCGGTCTTCTCTTCCTCGGACCGGTTCCGGAAACGCGAGCGCAGTGGCCGATCTCGATCGATTCTCCCTGTTCACCGAAGCGCGAGAGCGGCTCGGGAGGGCGTTCGTGCGCGCGCTGTCGGCGGCACTGCCCGAGGTCGCCGATTCGCTCGACGACGCCGGGGAGGCGGCCGCGTCGATCGTCGGTCGACGCCAGCTCGCGGCCGCCGCGGCAGTGCTCCGGATCGAGACCACGAGCCGCTCGCAGCGAGCGCTCGCGCGCCTCTACGACCTGACCTTCAGGATGCTCGAGGTCAATCAGACGCCGCCCTCGGACGATGGCGATCCGCCGATGCTGTCGCTGCTCGGCGAGGAGGAACTCGACCATCAGATCCTCGCCGACGAGGTCGGCAAGGCCGTTCGCGAACGGCTCGGTCCGGCCTACGAGGTCGCGCTGCGCCGGGTCGACGGACTGACGCACTCGGTGTCGGACGATTCACGAGCGCCGCTCGGCGCGAGCGTGCTGGCCGCCGCCGCGATCGATGCGCTCAGGCCGCTCACCTCGGAACGGGCCACACGGGGTGCCGTGCGCGGCGCAGCCATCGAACGGCTCGCCCCGAGGCTCGCCGAGGCCATCGTCGAGACCGATGCCTGGCTGGCGGCGCGCGGCGTCGAGCCCTGGTCTCCGAGCGAGCCGCAGGATGTGCCGGCTGCAGACGTCGGGAAGCCCGAAGCGGTCGCGGCGGTCGAGCCGCTCCAGTC
>CAIUGQ010000256.1 GCA_903898725.1 uncultured Burkholderiales bacterium
CCGAACCATGCGGGCGAGGTCGTGCACGCCGAGATGCCGGAGGACGCCGAGCCCGAGGGGACGCACTTCCACTGACCGGTCGGCGCCGCCGTGTCAGCGGGCGGCGGGCTCGGTGCGCAGCGCCAGCACGATCTGGCTGCGTACCAGCCTGATCGCCTCGGCCTGCGAGGCGTCCGGGGGCGGTGCGTTGGCCACCTCGCGGTCGGCGTAGAAGAAGCCCATCGGTCGGCCGTCGACCATCACCGGCAGCACCAGGAAGCCGCGCGCCTTCGGGAAGGCCAGCGTCTGCCAGGCGGGCAGCCGCCCGCGGACCGATTCGGCGCCGATGTCGGCGATGTGCAGGTCCGCGCCGCGCGCCAGCGCCGCATGGAACAGGTCGGGCGCGAACTGCATCGGCATCGCGACCCGCGCACGCAGGTCGGCGAGCACGCAGCCGGCGGCTGCCCGTGGCCGATAGGCCGCCGCGGCGTCGTCGCGGGCGAGGTACACCACCCGCGTGGCACCGAGCACCTCGCGCAGGACCTCGACCGCGACCTGGGCGCCCCGGCCGATGCCCCGGGACTCGGCGAGTGCCTGCGAGACCTTCGCGACCGAACTCAGCAGCCGCTGCTCGGCCGCCGCGTCGCCCCGCGGCGCGACCCGCGTCGAGCGGCCGCCCTCCGGGTCACCGGCGTCACCCTCGCCGAGCGGCGCGCCGGCGAGGGCTTCAGCCGAGTCCGCGGCCGGTGCCTCGCCGAGCATCGCCGACAGGCCGAGACCCTGGGCGAGCTTCTCGGTGTCGCGTCGGGCCTGCTCGAGGACCTCGACGATCGCCTCGCTGTCCATGGCGAGCGCGTCGCCGAACCGGCGGTGCAGCGCACTCACCGTGCGCTCGCGCGCCTGCGGTCCGTGGCGCCGCTCGAGGCGGCTGGCGTCGTCGCCGAACGCCGACGCGACCTGCACCCAGTCGAGCGACGAGCGCGGCGGCAGCGGGCGCGTCGCGCACGGCTGCAGCGCGTGTTCGATGCGCACCGGCAGGCCCCAGCTGCCCACCACCTCGAGCGCGAGCTCCTCGAAGTTGCGGCCGATGATGCGCCGGGCGGCCGCCGCTTCGGTCGTGCCGTCGCCGGTCTCCGCCCGCACCGCCGCGACCGCGTCGGGCACGTGGATCGCGGCGATCAGCCGTCCGACGTTGCGGAACATCGCACCGATCGCCCCTTCCTCGGCGCACGCCGGCCAGCGGCGCTGCAGCGTGCACCGGGCGACGGCGGAGGCGCCGAGCGCCTGACCGAAATCGCGCATCACCGAGCGCGACTGCGCGTTCTCGACGAGCCGGTCCATCAGCATCATCGACAGCGCGAGCGTGCGGATCTGATCGAAGCCGAGGAGGACGAGCGCCCGCGACACCGTCGTCACCGGTGCCGCGTCGCGGGTCCGGTAGAGCGGCGAGTTGGCCAGCCGCAGGAGCCGCTGCGTCAGCGACGCATCCGCGAGGATCGCCTGGGCGAGCTGCTCGACGGTGTCCGACTCGCCGGACGCCATCTTGGTGACCATCGCCACCGACTGGCCGAGCGCGGGCAGCGCCTGGTCCTCGCGCAGGGCGTCGCGGATCTGCTTGAGGGCGTCGGGAATGGCCAAGGGCGGGTCGATCGGGCAGGGGGGCGGTCCTGGGATGCTGACAGCCCGGGGCGATGGCAAGCGCGGGAACAGCGGGGTCCGCTCACCGCTTCTCGACGGACCCGGCGCGCCGCAGCGGGCAGGGCGCGCTGCGCACCGCGCACGGGTCCGATCGACGGCTGTGCAACGCCCGACGCAGACGGGACTGGTGCAGTCCTTTAGATTGCCGTAATATAAGCAAATAACGATATATAGCTTGACCCAAGCGGCCGCAGGCAGGCCGACCCCCGCGGGCGCGGCATCCCGCGGCGCCGATGACCAGGGAGGAGACGTGAACAGACCGAGTGGCCCCTCCGGGCGACTGATCAAGGCCCCCGAGCACTTCCTCAGCGAGGCGGGCATCCGGGACGTGTTCAAGGACGGCGCGCAGGGCCGGCGTGACTTCATCCGCCGGGCGTTCACCGCAGCGGGTGCGGCGGTCGCGATGCCGGCCGCGATGGCCCAGGGCACCTCGGCCGGCGACGCCGGCGATCCGGACATCCTGAACCTGCCCGAACACAGTCGCGGTCTCGGGCGCGCGGTCGCCACCGACGGCTACGGCAAGCCCTCCCAGTTCGAGGCGAACGTGCAGCGCCGGCCCAGCCCGGGGCTGACCCAGACCTCCCAGGCCTCGGTGTCGTTCGCGCCGCTGCAGAGCCTGTTCGGCATCGTCACGCCGAGCGGCCTGCACTTCGAGCGCCACCACCAGGGCTGGTGGGACGTCGATCCCTCCAAGCACCGGCTGATGATCAACGGGTCGGACGAGCGCATCGTGCGCACGCCGATGGTCTTCACGATGGACGAGCTGATGCGGCTGCCCTCGGTGAGCCGCTTCCACTTCATCGAGTGCGGCGCCAACACCGGCATGGAGTGGGGCAACGTCGCGGTGCCGACCTGCCAGTACACCCATGGGATGCTCAGCTGCAGCGAGTTCACCGGCGTGCCGCTCAAGCTGCTCCTCGACATGGCCGGCGTCGACTACACGCGCGGACGCTTCGTGCTGGGCGAGGGGGCCGACGGCTCGTCGATGACCCGCACCGTGCCGATGGAGCTCATCGAGCGCGGCGAGGTGATCGTCGCCTACGGCCAGAACGGCGAGATGCTGCGGCCCGAGAACGGCTACCCGCTGCGGCTCGTCGTGCCCGGGGTGCAGGGCGTGAGCTGGGTCAAGTACCTGCGCCGCATCGAGGTCGGCGACCAGCCCTACGGGGCGAAGGACGAGACGCTGCACTACGTCGACCTGATGCCGGGCGGCCTGCATCGGCAGTACACCAGTCTTCAGGAGTGCAAGAGCGTGGTCACCACCCCGTCGGGCGGGCAGGTGCTGCTCGACCGCGGCTTCTACAGCATCACCGGTCTGGCCTGGTCCGGCCGCGGGAAGGTGCGCCAGGTCGACGTCTCGGTCGATGGCGGACGCAGCTGGCGCGGGGCGCGGCTCGAGACGCCGGTGCTCTCGAAGTGCCTGACCCGCTTCAGCCTCGACTGGGCCTGGGACGGCCGGCCGGCGCTCATCCAGAGCCGTGCCACCGACGAGACCGGCTACGTGCAGCCGAGCTACCGGCAGCTGCGCGCCGTCCGCGGCAGCCGCTCGATCTATCACAACAATGCGGTGCAGACCTGGCAGGTCGGCGAGAACGGGGAGGTGCGCAATGTGCAGCTGGCTGCCTGAGCGTTTCCTCGGCCGCTGGATGGCGGCGGCGTTCGCCGTGCTCGCCGCGACCGGGTCGGTCTCGGTCCAGGCCCAGCAGGCCCAGCCGGCCCAGAGCCCGTCGTTCCAGGGCATCGGCCGCGCGGCCACGCCGGCGGAGGTCCGTGCGTGGGACATCGACGTGCGCCCCGACTTCAAGGGCTTGCCCGCCGGCGCCGGCACCGTCGCGAAGGGGCAGGACGTCTGGGAAGCGAAGTGCGCGTCCTGTCACGGCATCTTCGGCGAGAGCAACGAGATCTTCTCGCCGATCGTCGGCGGCACCACCCAGGACGACCTGCGCACCGGGCGTGTCGCGCGGCTGAACGATGCGGCGTATCCCGGTCGCACGACGCTGATGAAGCTCTCGAACCTGTCGACCCTGTGGGACTACATCAACCGCGCGATGCCGTGGAACCAGCCGAAATCGCTGAGCGTCGAGGAGGTCTACGCGGTCACCGCCTACATCCTCAACCTTGGCGGCGTCGTGCCCGACGACTTCACGCTGTCGGACCGGAACATCCGCGACGTCCAGCGCACGCTGCCCAACCGCAACGGCATGTCGACGGACCATGCGCTCTGGCCGGGCGCGGGCTTCGGCAGCCGAAAGCCCGATGTGCTGGCACGGGCGTGCATGAAGGACTGCGCCACCGACGCGAGCGTCGCCTCGTTCCTGCCGGACTTCGCCCGCAACGCCCATGGCAACCTCGCCGAGCAGAACCGGCTGGTCGGCCCGCAGCGCGGTGCCGACACCACGCAGCCCGCGCCGTCCGCGCCGGTGGCGGCGCGTGCCCAGGCCGTCGCCGTGGCGGCCGCACCCGCCGCGGCCGCG
>CAIUGQ010000257.1 GCA_903898725.1 uncultured Burkholderiales bacterium
CGCCCGCATCGTGCCCACCCCGACCGCAGGGCCCGCGCCCGGCGCCGGCGGCCTGCTGCTCGGCGTGTCGCCCGCGATCGAGACGGTGCGCGCGAGCATCGCCCGCCTCGCCCGCAGCATGGCGCCGGTGGCGATCACCGGGGAGTCCGGCTCGGGCAAGGAGCTGGCCGCGCGCGCGATCCACCGGCTGGGCAGCCGGGCGCTGCAGCCGTTCGTCGCGGTCAACTGCGGCGCCATCCCCGAGAACCTGATGGAGTCGGAGTTCTTCGGTCACAAGCGGGGCGCCTTCACCGGTGCCGACCAGGACCGGACCGGCTTCTTCCAGGCGGCCGACGGCGGCACGCTCTTTCTCGACGAGGTCGCCGACCTGCCGCTGTCCATGCAGGTCAAGCTGCTGCGCGCGATCCAGGAGCGGTGCGTGCGGCGCGTCGGCGCCACGGCCGAGGAGCCGGTCGACGTGCGGATCGTCAGCGCGACGCACCAGGACCTCGCCCGCTGCGTCGCGGCGGGCCGCTTCCGCCAGGACCTGTACTACCGGCTCAACGTGATCGAGCTGCGCATGCCGCCGCTGCGCGAGCGCCTCGAGGACGTCGGCGTGCTGGCCGACTCGGTGCTCGCCCGGCTCGCGAACCGGGCCGGCCTCCCCGTCGCGCCGCGGCTGTCGTCGGTGACGCTGCGCTACCTGCAGAGCTACGGCTTTCCCGGCAACGTTCGCGAGCTCGAGAACATCCTCGAGCGTGCCCTCGCGTTCTCCAACGGCGAGGTCGTCAACGTCGAGGACCTCGGGCTGAGACCCGTCGGGCACGAGGCGTCCGAGAACGAGCGCGCCGACGAGGACGACGAGGCCGTCGACGACACCGCCGGCGCGGGTCGGGACGGCGGCGCGGACGCCGCCGACGATCGCCCCGGTCGGCCCGATCCGGGCGAGCCGGCGGCCTCGCGGGCACGGACCGCGGACGGCGTGTCCGCACCGACGCTGTCGGACGACGGCATCCCCGACTCGCTGCCCGACTACCTCGATGCGGTCGAGCGCGACGCCATCCTGCGGGCGCTCGAGCGCACCCGCCCCAACCGCACCGCTGCCGCGCGCCTGCTGGGCATCAGCTTCCGGGCGCTGCGCTACCGCATGCAGCGGCTCGGCATCGGCTGATCCGCGCGATGAGCGAGCCGTTCGACGCCCAGGGCTGGTTCCGTCGGGCACGGCGCGTGCCGTCCCCGAACCGGGACGCCCGCCCGCCCGGCGCCGTGCCCGAGCTGCTGGTCGTCCATCACATCAGCCTGCCGCCCGGCGTGCTGTCGGGCGATGCGATCGAGCGGCTGTTCACGAACACGCTGGACTGCGCGTCCGATCCGCGGCTGGCCGGCCTCGAGGCGCTGCGGGTGTCGGCGCACTTCCTCGTGCGCCGGCGCGGCGAGCTGCTGCAGTTCGTGCCGGTCGGCGAGCGCGCCTGGCATGCCGGCACCTCCAGCTTCCTCGGGCGCGAGCGCTGCAACGACTTCTCCATCGGCATCGAGCTCGAGGGGACCGGCGAGCGCCCCTACACGACGGCCCAGTATCGGGTGCTGGGCGCGCTCACGCGAGCGCTCGCCGCCCGCTTGCCGCTGCGCCACCTCGCCGGCCACAGCGACATCGCGCCCGGTCGCAAGACCGACCCGGGGCCGAGCTTCGACTGGATTCGTTATGAGGCGATGCTGGATGGATGCGGGCTCTCCAGACCGTTTCCGCCTGAAGACCGCAGCGTGTCGAAGAATTTTCCATGACTGCGTGATGACAGGCGGGCGAGCGGGGCGAGATGCCGCGCGAGCCCGCTCCGGCCCTGGGTCTCGAGATGCCGATCCAGACGCCGTGCGGCTCTCGGGACGGACCCGATGCGGCGCTTCAGGAGGCGGTGCTAAATCCTTGTTAGTGCGCACGATTCAGTGCCTCAATTGGGGTCATCCCGGACTTGCGAGCGGCCCGTCCAGGCACTAGAATTAGTCACTCACAAGCGGTCGACCCCCAGATCTAGTGCCACGCGGCCTCACGCCGCCTTCCGGCCGGGCACGGGATCGCCGCCAGAACAACGTCACCCGATCGACGCACGCGCGAAGACCGGCCGGGACCCGCAAGGGTCCGGGCCAGGCCCCCTTCATGCCGGCGACACCGGGTGGTTCATCGAACCGTACCAGTGGAGCCTCCGACATGCAGAGGGTTGCAGAAACCGCGCAGCGTCCTTCCATCCTGTCCCCGTCGGCGTTCGCGTCGTCGCCGGATCTGGCCGATCACCGACCCGACGCAGCCCGCTTCGTCGACTTCAAGGTCATCCGCCGCAACGGCTCGGTCGTCGGCTTCGAGCCGGGCAAGATCGCCGTCGCGATGACCAAGGCGTTCCTCGCGGTCAACGGCGGCCACGGCGCCGCGTCCGCCCGCGTGCGCGAGCTCGTCGAGCAGATGACCCAGGTCGTGATCGGCGCGCTGATGCGCAACAAGCCGGCCGGCGGCACGTTCCACATCGAGGACATCCAGGACCAGGTCGAGCTCGCGCTGATGCGCTCGGGCGAGCACGAGGTCGCCCGCGCGTACGTGCTGTACCGCGAGAAGCGCTCGCAGGAGCGCGCCGCGCGCCAGGCGCAGGCCGTCGCGGCCGGCGAGCCCGCCGGCCCGCGGATCGGCGTGCTCGACGCCGGCGTCGTGCGTCCGCTCGACGAGGGCATGCTGCGCACCCTGATCGACTCGGCCTGCGCCGGCCTCGGCGACACGGTCAGCGCCCAGGACGTGCTGGTCGAGACGGTCAAGAACCTCTACGACGGCATCCCGATCGAGGAAGTCCACAAGTCGGCGATCCTCTCGGCGCGCGCGCTGATCGAGACCGACCCGGCCTACAGCCAGGTCGCCGCCCGCCTGCTGCTGCACACGGTGCGCCGCGAGGTGCTGGGCGAGGAGGTCCTGCAGGAGGCGATGGTCGAGCGCTATGCCGACTACTTCCCGCGCTTCGTCAAGCGCGGCGTCGAGGCCGACCTGCTCGACCCGAAGCTCGAGCAGTTCGACCTGCACCGGCTCGGCCGTGCGCTCGTCGCCCAGCGTGACGCGCAGTTCACCTACCTCGGCCTGCAGACCCTGTACGACCGCTACTTCCTGCACATCGACGAGCAGCGCATCGAGCTGCCGCAGGCGTTCTTCATGCGCGTCGCGATGGGCCTGTCGCTCAACGAGATCGACCGCGAGTCGCGGGCGATCGAGTTCTACAACCTGCTGTCGTCGTTCGACTTCATGAGCTCGACGCCGACGCTGTTCAACTCCGGCACGCAGCGCTCGCAGCTGTCGTCGTGCTACCTGACCACCGTCTCCGACGACCTCGACGGCATCTACGAGGCCATCAAGGAGAACGCGCTGCTGGCCAAGTACGCGGGCGGCCTGGGCAACGACTGGACGCCGGTGCGGGCGCTCGGCAGCCACATCAAGGGCACCAACGGCAAGAGCCAGGGCGTGGTGCCGTTCCTGAAGGTCGTCAACGACACGGCCGTCGCGGTCAACCAGGGCGGCAAGCGCAAGGGCGCGGTCTGCGCCTACCTGGAGTCGTGGCACCTCGACATCGAGGAGTTCCTCGAGCTGCGCAAGAACACCGGCGACGACCGTCGGCGCACGCATGACATGAACACCGCCAACTGGATCCCGGACCTCTTCATGAAGCGGGTCATGGAGAACCAGGACTGGACGCTGTTCTCGCCGGCCGACTGCCCGGACCTGCACGACAAGTACGGCCGCGCCTTCGAGGAGGCCTACGTCGGCTACGAGCAGAAGGCCGCGCGCGGCGAGCTCAAGCTGCACAAGACCATCCAGGCGACCGCGCTCTGGCGCAAGATGCTCTCGATGCTGTTCGAGACCGGGCACCCCTGGATCACCTTCAAGGACCCGTGCAACATCCGCTCGCCGCAGCAGCACGTCGGCGTCGTGCACAGCTCGAACCTGTGCACCGAGATCACCCTGAACACCGGCGACAGCGAGATCGCGGTCTGCAACCTGGGTTCGGTGAACCTCGTCGCCCACATGATCGAGGGCGCGGACGGGACGTGGACGCTGAACCACGACAAGCTCAAGCGCACGATCACGACCGCGATGCGGATGCTCGACAACGTGATCGACATCAACTACTACGCGGTCAACAAGGCGCGGAACTCGAACCTGAAGCACCGCCCGGTGGGCATGGGCATCATGGGCTTCCAGGACTGCCTGCACCTGATGCGCACGCCGTTCGCGAGCCCCGACGCCGTCGAGTTCGCCGACCGTTCGATGGAAGCCGTCTGCTACCACGCGTACTGGGCCTCGACCGAGCTCGCCGCCGAGCGCGGCCGCTACGCGAGCTTCAAGGGTTCGCTGTGGGACCGCGGGATCCTGCCGCAGGACTCCCTCAAGCTGCTCGCCGAGCAGCGCGGTGGCTACGTCGAGGTCGACATGTCCGAGTCGATGGACTGGTCGGCCCTGCGTGCCCGGATCGCCCAGCACGGCATGCGCAACTCGAACTGCATCGCGATCGCGCCGACCGCGACCATCTCCAACATCATCGGCGTGGGCGCCTGCATCGAGCCCACCTTCCAGAACCTCTACGTCAAGACGAACCTCTCGGGCGACTTCACGGTGGTCAACGACTACCTGGTGCGCGACCTGAAGAAGCTCGGCCTGTGGGACGAGGTGATGGTCGCCGACCTGAAGTTCTTCGACGGCAGCACCGCCCGCATCGACCGCATCCCGGCCGACCTGCGCGCGATCTACGCGACGGCCTTCGAGGTCGACCCGAGCTGGCTGGTCGAGTGCGCGTCGCGTCGCCAGAAGTGGATCGACCAGGCGCAGTCGCTCAACATCTACATGGCGGGTGCCTCGGGCAAGAAGCTGCACGAGACCTACTCGCTCGCATGGCTGCGCGGCCTGAAGACCACGTACTACCTGCGCACGCAGGGTGCGACGCACGCCGAGAAGAGCACGACCGACCGCGTCGGCCAGCTCAACGCGGTGTCGTCCGGCGGCGAGGCCGGCGGCAACTTCTCGTACAACACGCAGTCATCCAAACCTGTGGGTCCCGTGATGTCGGATGAGCCGATCGCGCCGAAGTTCTGCGCGCTCGACGATCCCGAATGCGAGGCCTGCCAGTGAACGATTGAACGGGTGCCTGTCGGGCCCCGTCGCCGAGGTGCAACAGGCACCCGGCGAACGGTCCCGACAGGCGATTTGACAAACCGGACAAACGGTGACCCATGCCTTGACTGTTGCATGGACGCCAACGAAATCGCCGGGAAGTCAAGTTGGTGAGTGCCAACCCGTTGCAAGCGCCCGACGTCCTCCGTAAGATTCCGTTCTGTGAATAACGGCGGAATCTCGCGTTGGTACAAGCAGTTATGCGACCCAACTAAAGCGAGACATTAGATGCTGTCCTGGGACGAACCGATTCCTTCCAAGCCGCTCCAGCCTGTCGCCGGCCCCTCGCCGCGTCCGGCGGCGGTGCCCGTCCCGCGGTTTCCCGCCGCCCCCTCCGTTCCGACCCCCACCTCTCTCGGCCTGTCCGGCACGCCGGTGCGCACCACCGCGCGCGTGTCCAACGACCCGGTCGCGCTGACCCCTGCCGAAGAGGCGCTGCGCCTGCATTCGGGCACGCAGCTGTCCAAGGACACGCGCCGCGTGCGCGTCGAGGACAAGCGCATCATCAACGGCGCCGCCGACGTCAACCAGCTGGTGCCGTTCAAGTACAAGTGGGCGTGGGAGAAGTACCTCGCCGGCTGCGCGAACCACTGGATGCCGCAGGAAATCAACATGGAGCGCGACATCGCTCTGTGGAAGACGCCTGGCGGCCTGTCGGAGGACGAGCGTCGGCTGGTCAAGCGCAACCTCGGCTTCTTCGTCACCGCCGATTCGCTCGCGGCCAACAACATCGTGCTGGGCACCTACCGGCACATCAGCGCCCCCGAGTGCCGCCAGTACCTGCTGCGCCAGGCCTTCGAGGAAGCGATCCACACGCACGCCTACCAGTACATCGTCGAGTCGCTCGGGCTCGACGAGGGCGAGGTGTTCAACGCGTACCACGAGGTCGAGTCGATCCGGGCCAAGGACGAGTTCCTGATCCCGTTCATCGACACGCTGACCAACCCCGACTTCCTCACCGGCACGCCGGAGAACGACCAGGCGCTGCTGCGCTCGCTGATCGTCTTCTCGTGCCTGATGGAAGGGCTGTTCTTCTACGTCGGCTTCGTGCAGATCCTCGCGCTCGGCCGTCAGAACAAGATGGTCGGCGCGGCCGAGCAGTACCAGTACATCCTGCGCGACGAGTCGATGCACTGCAATTTCGGCATCGACCTGGTCAACACGATCAAGCTCGAGAACCCGCATCTGTGGACGCCGGCGTTCCGCGAGGAGATCGTCGGGCTGTTCCATCGGGCCGTCGACCTCGAGTACCGCTACGCGGAGGACACCATGCCCCGCGGCGTGCTCGGCCTGAACGCATCGATGTTCAAGGAATACCTCCGTTTCATCGCCAATCGGCGTGCGCAGCAGATCGGTCTCGACCCGCTGTTCCCGGGCGCGGAAAACCCGTTCCCGTGGATGAGCGAGATGCTCGACCTGAAGAAGGAGCAGAACTTCTTCGAGCGTCGCGTGACCGAGTACCAGACCGGCGGCGCGCTGAGCTGGGACTGAGGCGACGGACATCTGAAAACCGCGGATTGCCGCACTAGAGACTCGAGTTGACGGGGACTTCACGCACACACCGGCTTTCTTCACGACACACGACGCCCTGCAGTCGCGGTATCTCCGCGACGCCGCGCGCCGGGTCGCCGGTCCTGTCCCCGTCCATGAAGCTGCAGGCGCCGTGCCGTGAGGCACGGCGCCTTTTTCGTGTCGCGCGCAGGCCCGCGGCACGAGCCACCGCATTCATTAGCGTAGGAAAACCTCTCTACGTTCTTGCGCCGATGAATAGCCCGCACCGAGGGCGGCCGCGTGCCGTGCCGGAACGGGTTTCCATGACCGCAACTTCATCCTGAGGAGTATCTCCATGGCAACCGCCAAGAAACCCGCCGCCAAGAAGCCCGCCGCCAAGAAGCCCGCCGCGAAGAAAGTCGCCGCGAAGAAGCCGGCGGCGAAGAAGCCGGCCGCCAAGAAAGTCGCGGCGAAGAAGCCGGCGGCGAAGAAGGCTGCCGCCAAGAAGCCGGCCGCCAAGAAAGCTGCCGCCAAGAAGCCGGCTGCCAAGAAGGCCGCTGCGAAGAAGCCGGCCAAGAAAGCCGCTGCGAAGAAACCGGCTGCCAAGAAAGCTGCCAAGAAGCCGGCCAAGAAGGCCGAAAAGCCCGCCGCGGCCCCCGCGGCACCGGCCGCTTCCGCTGCGTCGGCCGCTCCGGCCGCCAAGCCGCTGAACCCGGCGGCCGCATGGCCGTTCCCGACCGGCAACAAGCCGTGATCGGGCGGCCGCGAGGCCGCCACCCAGAACAAGTGACCGCCGCACATCGATGCGGCGGCAACAGAGCCAGCCAGGTACTCGCGCCCCACGGGGCGCGATTTTTTTGTGCGACAATCGCGCCCGACATGCGCCAAATCCTGTGGCTGGTGATCGAGACCGTGGGCA
>CAIUGQ010000258.1 GCA_903898725.1 uncultured Burkholderiales bacterium
CGCTGCCTCCTCGAGCGCCTGCGGCTGGATCTCCCACAGGCCGGCGAAGGTGAAGACGAGCGGCGCCCAGGCGGGCTCGTGCAGCGCGGGCGCGTCTGTCGCCGTCCCGTCGGGCTCGGGGCGGCCGCAGACCAGGTTGGCCGGCACCGCGATCGCGATCTGCTTGGGGTGCGGCAGGTTCAGGTTCTGCATGTAGCCGACGAAGTCGCCTTCGGCAGCCTCGCCGCCCAGCCTGGGGTTGAAGGCGCGCTCCTCGCGCACGCTGGTGACCGTCAGGCCGCGGTAGTCGTGCGCCGGATAGAGCAGGCAGTCGGGCGGCAGCGTGAACAGCTCGTCGTGCACCGACGCCCAGAGCCGGCGCGCATCGCCCTGCTGGAAGTCGGTGCGCCCGCAGCCGCGCACGAGCAGGCAGTCGCCGGTGAAGGCCATCGAGGCGTCGTCGAGCACGAAGCTCAGGCAGCCGTCGGTGTGGCCGGGCGTCGCGCGCACGGCGAGGTGACGCCCGCCGAACGCGATGCGGTCACCGTGGCGCAGCGCGCGGTCCGCGCCGCGTGCGCCGCCCTCGGCCGGCACCGCGATGTCGGCGCCGCACAGCTGCTTGAGTCGCCAGGCGCCGGTCACGTGGTCCGCGTGGGTGTGCGTCTCCAGCGTCCAGCGCAGCCGCAGACCGAGCTCCGAGACCAGCGCGGCATCGCGGCGCGCCTGCTCGAACACCGGATCGATCAGCACGGCCTCGCCGCTGGCGCGGTCGGCGAGCAGGTAGGTGTAGGTCGACGAGGTCGGGTCGAAGAGCTGCCTGAAGATCGGCACGGCAGGGGCCTCCGTTCGGTGCCGCGCGTCGCGGGGGGCATCGCGCTGCGCGAGTGTAGCGCCGGGTAGGATCGGCCCCTCGCCGTCGTGCGCCGACCCCGGCCGGCCGCATCGGTCCTTCCAGCCCCTCGATCACGGAGTCCGCATGGCGACCCCACCGGGAGACCGCCCCCGCCCGTCCGCCAACCCCATCCAGCCTGCGAAGCTGCTGCGCTCGAAGTGGACGGCGGCGGTGCCGGTCGCGCGCGAGAAGCACTTCATCGTGACTCGGGTGATCGAGCCCGACGACCCGTCGATGCGGCCGGAGTGGGTGGAGATCGAGGCGGTCCATTCCGGACGCGTGCAGCGCATCGCGTGGCGCGCGCTGCGCGACGCGTCGGTGTGGCGTCAGGGGTGGGTCTAGCGCGGGCGGGCTGGACGCACAAGACCGGGCGGGTGCCCGCGCTCAGCGCTGCGGCATGTCCCGGGTCGAGTAGCCGAGGCTGACCACCGCGTCCTCGGGGATCGCGGGCATGGTCGCGTTCCAGGCTTCCCAGGCGTCGCGCATCGCGACGAGGCGCTCCGGCTCGCGCTTGGCGAGGTTCGCGCGTTCGCGCTCGTCGCGCGAGAGGTCGAACAGGTAGTCGACCTCGTCGACGCGCAGGTACTTCCACGACCCGTCGCGCAGCGCGCGCTGGCCGCGGTGCTTCATGCGCCAGTGCAGCGGTCTGGCGAAGGTGCGCGACGGGTCCTGCAGCACCGGCAGCATCGAGACGCCGTCGAGCGGATAGGCCGCGTCGGCGGGCACCCCGGCGGCGTCGAGCATCGTCGCGCTCCAGTCCATCGTCATGCACGGCTGCGCGCTGTGCGTGCCGGCGGGGATCGTCGCCGGCCAGTGCGCGATCCACGGCACGCGGATGCCGCCCTCGGTGAGGTCCATCTTCCCGCCCACCAGCGGCCAGGTGTCGGAGAAGCGCTCGCCGCCGTTGTCGCTGGTGAAGACCACCAGCGTGTCGCGCTCCAGACCGAGCCGGCGCAGCGCGGCCATCAGTGCGCCGATCCCCTCGTCCATCTGCCGGATCATCCTGCGGTAGGTCTCGACGTTGCCGCCGTCGAGGTGGAACAGGTTGTCGCGCACCTGCGGGGCGAGGCCGGCGTCGTCGCGGGTCTCCCACGGCCAGTGCGGGGCGGTGTAGTGCAGGCTGAGCAGGAAGGGCGTGCCGGGCTCGCGCGCGGCACGCTCGACGACGTCCACCGCGCGCCGCGACAGCAGGTCGGTCAGGTAGCCGTCGGTGGGCGCGAGCGTCTCGCCCTCCCACAGGTCGTGCTGGCCGCGGGAGTCGCAGTGGGTGAAGTAGTCGACGCCGCCCGCCATCGGCCCGAAGTATTCGTCGTAGCCCGACTTGAGCGGACCGAAGGCCGGCGGATGGCCGAGGTGCCACTTGCCGACGAGCGCGGTGCGGTAGCCGGCGGCCTTGAGCAGCGACGGCAGCGTCGGATGCGAGGGCGGCAGCCCGATGTGCGCCTTGCCTCGGTCGGCGCTGCGGATCGGCTCCTCGGCCGCGCCCCGCAGACGGTACTGGTAGCGTCCGGTGATCATCCCGAAGCGGGTCGGCGAGCACACCGGCGAGTTCGAGTAGCCCTGCGTGAAGCGGATGCCGCCGGCGGCGAGCCGGTCGAGTTCGGGCGACACCGGGCCGAACGCGGCGTCGCGGCCGCCATAGCAGCCCAGATCGGCGTAGCCGAGGTCGTCGGCGACGATGAAGATGAAGTTCGGGCGGGTGGCGGCCATGGCGTCCGGGGCGTCTGGGAGGTCGGGGCGAACGGGGTGTGCGGGGAGGGCAGGGCAGGGCAGGGCGCGCGCCGGGCGCGGCCGGCGCGCAGGCGCACGCGCTGGCCGGTCAGTCCTCGGGCGTGAAGCCCGAGGCCTTGACCACCGGCCCCCACATCGCCGATTCGCGCTGCTGCAGTGCGCTCAGCTCGGCCGCGGTGCTCGGTGCGGGCACCAGCCCGAGCCGCCCGAGCCGCTCCTTGACGGCCGGCGTGCCCAGCGAGGCGACGACCGTCGTGCGCAGGCGCTCGAGGGTCGCGGCGGGTACCGCCTGGGGTGCGTAGAGGCCGTACCACAGCGGCACGTCGAGATCGATGCCGGACTCCTTGAGGGTCGGCACGCCGTCCAGGAACGGCGTGCGCGTCGAGCCGGCCGTCGCGATGATCCGCACGCGCTGCGCGCGGTGCTGCTCGATCGCGTCGCCGACGGGCGAGAACATGCACGGGATCTGGCCGCCGGCCACGTCGGTGACCGCGAGGGCCGAGCCGCGATACGGCACGTGGGCCATCGGCACGCCGAGGGCACGTGCGGTGGCGACGCCGATGAAGTGCGGGATCGTGCCGGCCCCTGGCGAGCCATAGCTCGCCCGGTCGCCGGCGCCCTTGAGCCAGTCGCGAAAGCCCGCGAGGTCCTTCGCCGGCACCGAGGGACCGATGGTGAGCGCGTAGTCGCCGATGCACACGCGCGAGATCGGCGCGAAGTCCCGCACCGGATCGAACTTCAGGCTCTTGAAGACGTGGGTGAACAGCGTCATCGGCCCTTGAGGCACCAGCAGCAGCGTGTCGCCGTCGGGGGCCGCCGTCTTCACCGCCTCGATGGCGAGCCGGCCGGCCGCACCGGTCCGGTTCTCGACGATCGCGCTGCGCCCGAGCGCGGTGCCGAGCTGCTCGGCGAGCAGCCGGCCGACGCCGTCGACGCTGCCGCCCGCGGCGAAGCCGAGCACGATGCGGACCGGCGGTGTCTGGGCGAGGGCGGGGCGGGCGGTGGTGCCGAGCGCGGTGAGCAGCGCGGCGGCGGTGCCGCCGCCGAGCAGGTGGCGTCGTTGCATGGGTCGTGTCTCCGTTCGGGGTCGGGCCCCGTCAGCACACGACTGTAGTGAATGCGCGCGCCGAACGCCAACCGCGCGGTCACTCCGGCACGATGCCCCGCTCCCGGATCAGGGTCGCCATCTTCGCCGTCTGCGCCTGCACGAAGCGCTCGGCCTCGGGCTGGCCGCCGGCGAAGACCTCGCCGCCGAGCGAGGCCACCCGGGCCTGCACGTCGGGCGCGGCCATCGCCTTCTGCAGCGCCGCGGCGAGCCGCTGCACGATCGCGTCGGGCGTGCCGGCGGGCGCGAACAGTCCGTTCCACTCGTGGATCTCGTAGCCCGGCAGACCGCTCTCGGCGACGGTCGGCAGGTCCGCGACGGTCTTCACCCGGCTCGAACCGGTGACCGCCAGCGCACGCAGTCGCCCGGACTGCACGTGCTGCAGCGTCGAGGCGAGGTTGCCGAAGAAGACCGGCACCTGTCCGCCGATCACGTCGTTGAGCGCGGGGCCGCCGCCCTTGTAGGGCACGTGCAGCATCTGCACCTTCGCCTGCCACTCGAAGAGCGCGCCGGCCAGGTGCTGCGCCGAGCCGTTGCCCGACGACGCATACGCGACCCCGTCGGCCTTGCTCTTGGCGAGCGCGATCAGTTCCGCGACCGACTTCGCCGGGAAGGCCGGGTTCACCAGCACGACGTTGGGGAACAGCCCGGTCACGCCCACCGTGCGGAACGCGGCGCCGCCCTGGTAGGGGGACTTCGGGTAGAGCGCCGGCGTCGTCGAATACGACGACGCGTCGAACAGCAGCGAGTAGCCGTCGGGACCGGCCTTGAGCACGGCCCCCGCGGCGATCTGGCCGCTCGCGCCGGGGCGGTTCTCGACGATGACGGGCTGCCCGATCGCCTCGGCGATCCGCGGCGCCACCAGCCGCGCCATCAGGTCCGCCCCGCCGCCGGGCGGGTAGGACACGATCAGGCTGACCGGCTTGGTCGGCCAGGCGGACTGCGCGGTGCCGGACCGCGGCACGAGGGCGGCGGCGGCGAGCGCCGCGAGCGGGCGCAGTGCGCCTCGGCGGGTGGGATTCATCGGTGCTCCTCGGGTCTCGTGGGTCGTCATCGGATCTCGGCGCGATAGCGGAAGTCTCGGGCGTCGCCGTAGGTGGTTCGCAGTTCGACGCAGCGGCCGGCCAGGTCGAAGGCCTCGCGTTCGACGCACACGGCCGGGGCCCCCGGCTCGAGCCCGAGCGCGGCCGCCCGTGCGGCGTCGAGCGTGCCGAACGACAGCTCGTCGGCGGCGCGCACGATGGTGACGCGGCAGCGCCGCGAATACATCGGGTAGAGCAGTTCGTCCCACTCGGCGGGCGCGAGCACCGCGAGCGGCTCGAAGACCGGCAGCGGCAGCCACAGCGTCTCGAGCAGCACCGGACGCGCCTCCAGCCGACGCACGCGGCGCACGCGCAGCACGCGGGCACCCGCTGCGAGCCCGAGCCTACGGGCCTGCTCCGGGCTCGGCCGCAGCGGACGGCGCTCGAGGATGCGCGAGCGCGGCACGGGATCGGGCGAGCCGTCGGGGTGCGCGGCGGGGCCGAAGCGGAAGAACCGCAGCATCGAGGCCTGGGCGAGGCCGCGCGTCACGAAGGTCCCGCGTCCGTGCACCCGCTCGAGCAGGCCCTCGGCGACCAGCGCGGACAGCGCCTGGCGCGCGGTGCCGAGCGCCACGCCGGCTTCGCGCGCGAGTTCGGACTCGGGCGGGATGGCCTCGCCGGCCGGCCAGTGACCGGCGACGATCCGTTCGCGCCAGCCGCCCGCGAGGCGGGCCCAGCGGGCGACGCCGTCGGCGGGGGCGAGGAATCCGGGGGCGGCACCCATCGGCTGTTCGAAAGACCTATAGAGGACTAGAATGGCCGGATGGTGCGCGTCGACGATCAGGGTGTCAAGGAGGCCGGGGTCGCGGTCGATGTGCACTTCCATGTGTTTCCGGCGGCCCGCGAGCAGGCACCCGTGGACCCCGCGAGCGCCTCGGCCGTCCGCTACCGGCCTGCCTACGGCGCGACCCTCGACAGCTGGTCGCGGGCGAGCGCCGGCCATGGCGTGACGCACGGCGTGGTGGTGCAGCCGAGCTTTCTCGGCACCGACAACGGTGCGCTGCTCGCCGTGCTCGCGACGATGCCCGAGCGGCTACGCGGCATCGTGGTCGTGGCGCCCTCGACGAGCTGCGCGTCGATGCGCGCGCTCGATGCGCTGGGCGTGCGTGGCATCCGGCTCAACCTCGTCGGTCGCGACCACCGGCTCTCGACCGCCGAGCGCGGGCTCGTCGAGCGCGCGGATTCGGTGGACTGGCAGGTGGAGGTGCATGTCGAGCGGGGGCGCCTGCCCGAGGTGCTCGCGCAGCTGCAGGACGTGCGCACCGTGGTCGTCGACCACTTCGGCAAGCCCGATGGCGTCGACGACACCGCGACCTGGGTCGCGGTCGAGCGTGATGCGGGTCGGCTGCACGTCAAGCTGAGCGCACCGTACCGGCTGGGCGGGGTCGATCCCGCCGCGCTGGCGGCCCGCTGGCTCGAGCGCGTCGGTCCCGGACGGCTGCTCTGGGGCAGCGACTGGCCGTGCACGAACCACGAGTCGGCGGCGCCCGCCGCGCACCTCACCGCGCCGCTGCGGGCCTGGCTGCAGGACGAGGCGATCGTGCGCCGCGTGCTGGTCGAGACGCCGTTCGCGCTCTACCGGTTCGGTCCGCCCCCGGGCTGACGCGGCCGGCGCCCGGGCCGTTCGCCGACCCGTGGCGCATGGACCTCAGAGTCCCCGGCGCGCGACCTCGATCGCCTCTCGCAGCACCTCGCGGTCGCCGATATGGTTGGCGAGCACCAGCAGCAGCTTGGCCTGGAAGCGCTCGGCGCGTGCGTCGTCGAGGTCGCGCAGGCTCGCGATCAGCGCCTCGTAGAAGCCGTCCGGGTCGGGGATGTTCGGGTCGTGGACGAGTCTCATCGCGGCCTCCGAAGGGTCAGCCACCGCAGGCGCGGACGATCGCGGCCTCGATGCGGGCGGCGTCGAAGCTGCGCCAGCGGGCCGCGACATGGTGGTCGGGTCGGATCAGGTAGACCGTCCCGGGCCGGCCGTCGTAGCGACGGGCGACCAGACCCTCGATGTCGTCCAGATCGTCGCCGACCGACAGCACGGTGGCGGCGACGCGTCCCGCGCGGATCCCGCCGTCCGCCGCGCGTGCGCCGAACACCAGCAGCGTGAAGCCGGCGGACAGCTGGGCCAGCAGCCAGGCCGGCTGCCCGGCGCGCCGCACCGGCGCATCGGCGCAGGGCGTGCCGGGCCGCATGTCGCCCTCGAACGGGCTCTCGTCCGGCGTGTTCAGCGGCGAGTCCAGGTAGGGCGTCGGCATCGACAGCCGGCCGCTGTTGACCAGCTTGCGCGCGAACGGCTCGTGCTCGGCGAGCTCGAGCACCGCATCGCGCAGCACCCGGCTCGCGCGGCTCTTGGGCGTGATGAAGTCGGTCGAGCGCGTCGAGTTCAGCAGGTTGTCGTCGGCGGCCCGCGCGCGCTCGTCGTGGTACGAGTCGAGCAGCGATGCGGGCGCCGCACCGTCGAGCACCAGCCCGAGCTTCCAGCCGAGGTTGTCGACGTCCTGCACCCCCGAGTTCGCGCCGCGTGCGCCGAACGGCGACACCTGGTGGGCCGAGTCGCCGGCGAACAGCACGCGCGCGTGGCGGAACCGGTCGATGCGCCGGCATGCGAACTGGTAGACCGACACCCACTCGAGGTCGAACTCGACCTCGGGCCCGAGCATCGCCTGGATCCGCGGGATCACTCGCTCGGGCTGCTTCTCCTCGTCCGGATCGGCGTCCCAGCCGAGCTGGAAGTCGATGCGCCAGACGTTGTCGGCCTCGCGGTGCAGCAGCACGCTCTGGCCGCGATGGAAGGGCGGGTCGAACCAGAACCAGCGTTCGGTCGGGAACTCGGCCTTCATCAGCACGTCGGCGATCAGGAAGCGGTCCTGGAAGAACTGCCCGCTGAAGTCGGCGCCGACCATGCGGCGCACGTCGCTGTTCGCGCCGTCGCAGGCGACCACCCAGTCGGCCTCCAGGCGATGGCTGCCGTCGGGCGTGTCGACCGTCAGCGTCACGCGCTCGTCGGCCTGCACGAGGTCCGTCACGCGATGCTTCCAGCGCAGGTCGACGCGTCCGGTGCGCGCGCACGCCTCGACGAGGTACTCCTCGAGGTAGTACTGCTGCAGGTTGATCATCGCCGGCATCCGATGCCCGGCCTCGGGCAGCAGGTCGAAGCCGTAGACCAGGTCGCGGTCGCGGAAGACCTTGCCGAGCTTCCACTGCACGCCCTTGTCGACCATGCGCTGCGCGACGCCGAGCCGATCCCAGACCTCCAGGGTGCGCTTGGCGTAGCAAAGCGCACGGGAGCCGACGCTCACCGTGTCGTTGTCGTCGAGCACGACGACCGGCACGCCGCGCTGTGCGAGGTCGAGCGCTGCGCTCAGCCCCACCGGGCCGGCACCGATCACGACCACCGGCCTGCGTTCGACCGCGCCGTCGGGCTGCGCGGGCGCAGGGCGGTACTCGAACTTGGGGAAGGTGTAGGTCTTCAGCATGGCGCCCGGCCTCAGCGTGTCGCGTCGTCCGCGAGTTCGGCCGTGTGCAGCCATGCCGCGTGCTTCGGCGCGCGCCGGGTCCGCGACCATTCGTCGAGCATCGCCCACTTCACCTCGTCGAGCCGCTGCATCTGGGCCGGCGTCGCGGTGTCGGCCGCGAGCTCGAGCCGGTGGCCGTTCGGGTCGAAGAAGTAGATCGACTTGAAGATCGCATGGTCCGTCGGCCCGATCACCTCGATGCCAGCGGCCTCGAGCCGCGTCTTGGTCTCGAGCAGTTCGTCGACGCTGCCGACCTTGAAGGCGATGTGCTGCACCCAGTCGGGCGTGTTCTCGTCGCGGCCCATCGGGGGGGAGTTCGGCAGCTCGAAGAAGGCCAGCACGTTGCCGTTGCCGGCGTCCAGGAACAGGTGCATGTACGGGTCCGGCGCCTTGGTCGACGGCACCTGGTCCTCGGCGATCGCCAGCACGAAGTCCATGCCGAGATGCTCGCGGTAGAACGTCACCGTCTCCTTGGCGTCGCGGCAGCGGTAGGCGACGTGGTGGATGCGCTGGATCTGCATGGCGGGCTCCGGTCGGTGTCGAGGACGGCGGCGGGGACGGGGACTGGGAGGGGGCGGACGGTCAGGGCAGCAGCGGGGCGGGCACGATCGTGCCGGCGCAGCTGCCGAAGCCGATGCGGCGCGCGCCTTCGCGCTCGCAGTGCGCGCGCAGGGTCAGCGTGTCGCCGTCGGCGAGGAAGGTCCGGGTCTCGCCGCCGGGCAGCGCGATCGGCCGCTTGCCGCCGTCGGAGAGCTCGAGCAGCGAGCCGGCCTGCGAGGGCTCGCGCCCGGACAGCGTGCCCGAGCCGAGCAGGTCGCCGGGCTGCAGGTTGCAGCCTCCCGAGGCGTGGTGCGCGACGAGCTGCGCTGCCGTCCAGTAGGCCGCGTCGCGCGCGTTGCCGGCCGACAGGCGCACGCCGGGCGACCCCGCCGCGCGCATCGCGGCGGTCTGGAGCCAGGCCTCGAGCTGGATGTCGAGCGCGCCCGCGGCGCGGTTGCCCGGCGCATCGAGGTAGGGCAGCGGTTCGGGATCGCCCTCGGGCCGCACGAAGGGAGCGCGGAACGGCGCGAGCGCCTCCATCGTGACCACCCAGGGCGAGATCGTGCTGGCGAAGTTCTTCGCGAGGAAGGGCCCGAGCGGCTGGTACTCCCAGGGCTGGATGTCGCGGGCCGACCAGTCGTTGAAGAGCGTCACGCCGAACAGGTGGTCCTCGGCGCGGGCCATCGGGATCGGCTCGCCGAGGCCGTTGCCGGTGCCGATCAGGAAGCCGAGCTCGAGCTCGTAGTCGAGCCTGCGGCTCGGGCCGAAGCTCGGCGTCTCGGCGTCGGGCGCCTTCGTCTGGCCGTTCGGGCGGCGCACCGGGTGGCCGCTCGCGACGATCGACGAGGCGCGGCCGTGATAGCCGATCGGCACCCAGCGGTAGTTGGGCAGCAGCGGATTGTCCGGGCGGAACAGCTTGCCGACCGCGGTGGCGTGGTGGATGCCGGTGTAGAAGTCGGTGTAGTCGCCGATCGTGCAGGGCACGGTCAGCTCGACCTCGGTCTGGGCGACGAGGGCGGCGGCCAGCGCCTCGCGCCGGCCCTCGGACTCGCCCAGCGCCTGCGAGAGCGCGGCGCGCAGCCGGCGCCGGGCGGGCGCCCCGAGCGCCATGAACCGATTGAGGTCGCCGGCGGCGAGCGGGTCGAGCAGCGCGTCGACCTCGGTGTCCCAGCCGCCGGCGCGGCGGGCCGCCGCGAGGTCGAGCACCCGGTCGCCGATCGCCACGCCGATCCGCCAGGGTTCGCCCGAGCCGGCTCGCCGGAAGCGGCCGTACGGCAGGTTCTGGATGGGGAAGTCGGTCGCCGGGTCGTTGGCCGAGTCCACCCAGCTGCGCCGGGCCGGGTCGTGCGTGAAGTCGAGGGTCGTCATGTCGAGGTGTCTGCGTCCGCCAGGCCGGCATTGTCGCGTCAGACGGGACGGATCGGGTACGGATCGCAGGCCGGCGGATGCGGTCCTTGGAATTCGTTGTATGCGAATCGGTTTGTCGATCGCCGTCGAAGACGAAGGATACGGACCCCGTCCGGGATTGGCAAATGGATTTGCTCTAGGCAAACTTCGTCCGTCACGGAGCGAGGGCGGATGACGCAGGGCACGAACGACGGCAGGCGCGCTGGCGCGAACGATGTCAGGGACGACGGCCG
>CAIUGQ010000259.1 GCA_903898725.1 uncultured Burkholderiales bacterium
CTGATGGACATCGAGTTCGACCCGGACAAGGCGAAGTCGAACCTGCGCAAGCACGGGGTCAGCTTCGCACACGCTGAAGACGCGCTTCAGGATCCGATGGCATTGACGATCGAAGATCCCGATGCGGTCGGCGAACCGCGGTTCGTCACGCTGGCGATGGACAGCCTGGGCCGCGTTCTCGTGATCGTGCATACCCCGCGTGGCGAATGCACGCGTCTCATCTCCGCCCGCAGAGCGAGTGCAGGCGAAACGGAGCACTACCATGCGTGACGAGTACGACTTCTCGAAAGGAAAACGTGGAGCGGTCCTCGCCGCGACCGGAAAGACCCGCATCACGATCATGCTCGACGACGACCTGATCCAGCACTTCCGCACTGTGGCCGAGGCGCAGGGAACCGGATACCAGACGCTGATCAACGCGACGCTGCGCGAGGCGGTCTCTGCCGGGAAGGCGCGTGGGGCGCAGGACGCGCCATTGACGGTGGCCGTGCTGCGTCGGGTGCTTCGCGAGGAACTGCGGGCGACCTGAGCGTCGCCACCGCACAGGGTGCGTTCTCAGCGGCAGTTCCTCTGCCGAGCCGAATCGAGCTTCCGGAACGACCAGCACTCCATCTGCGTCGGCTGAGGTACGGTGCTGCCCAGGTCGGCGTGATGTCCGCACCCGCCGAGCGCTCCCTCGCATCCCCCCTGGAACCCCCTCCGTGACCGACCTCGCCTGGCTCTCCGGAAAGCAGCTCGCCGCACGCATCCGTCGCGGCGAACTCTCGTCGCTCGAGGCGCTCGATGCGATGCTCGCCCGCATCGATCTGCTCAACCCTGCGATCAATGCCGTCGTCACCACCGACGTGCCGCGCGCGCGCCGTCAGGCGAAGGCCGCGGACCGCGCCCGCGCCAAGGGCGCGACGCTCGGCCCGCTGCACGGCGTGCCGATGACGGTGAAGGAGTCGTTCGACGTGGTCGGCATGGCCACGACCGTTGGCTTCATGGATCAGCGCGACAACCGGCCGGCTCAGGATTCGCTCGTCGTGCAGCGACTGGCCGCGGCCGGCGCGATCGTCGTCGGCAAGACCAACCTGCCGGTGGCGATGGCCGACTGGCAGTCGTTCAACCCGGTCTACGGCACGACCAACAACCCGTGGGACCCGACCCGTGTGCCGGGCGGCTCGTCGGGCGGGTCGGCGGCGGCGCTGGCCGCCGGGCTCACGCCGATGGAGTTCGGCTCGGACATCGGCGCCTCGATCCGCAACCCGGCGCACTACTGCGGCGTGTTCGGCCACAAGCCGACGATCGGCATCGTGCCCTCGCGCGGCCACGGGTTGCCGCCCTACGTGCACGACCGCGACATCGCCGCCTGCGGCCCGCTCGCGCGCACCGCGGCCGACCTGCGGCTGCTGCTCGAGGCGACCGCCGGCGCGGACCCGGCCTGGCAGGCGGGCTGGGAGGTGGCGCTGGCGCCGTCCAAGCGGCGCACGCTCAAGGGGCTGCGGGTGGGCGTGCTGCTGTCGGCACCGAGCGCCGACGTCGACCGCAGCGTGCAGGACGTGCTGGCCACGCTCGCCCGCGCGATGAAGTCGGCGGGCGCGAAGGTCGACCTCGCGCCCGCGCTGCCC
>CAIUGQ010000260.1 GCA_903898725.1 uncultured Burkholderiales bacterium
GAACTGCTCAAGATCGCCACGCCGCTGATGCTCGCCTGGTACTTCAACCAGCGCGAGGGCATGCTGCGCTGGGCGGACTTCCTCGTCGCCACGCTGCTGCTGGTGGTGCCGGTCGGCCTGATCGCCAAGCAGCCGGACCTCGGCACCTCCATCCTGGTCCTCGCCGCCGGCGCCTACGTTATCTTCTTCGCCGGGCTGAGCTGGAAGATCATCATCGGCCTGCTCGCCGCCAGTGTCGCCGCGCTGCCGGTGCTCTGGTCGGTGCTGCACGACTACCAGCGCCAGCGCGTCATGACGCTGATCGACCCGACCTCCGATCCGCTCGGCAAGGGCTTCCACATCATCCAGTCGATGATCGCCGTCGGCTCGGGCGGCCTGACCGGCAAGGGCTGGATGCAAGGCACGCAGACCCATCTCGAGTTCATCCCCGAGCGCACGACCGACTTCATCCTGGCGGTCTATGCCGAGGAGTTCGGCATGCTCGGCGTCGGCGTCCTGATGCTGCTGTACCTGGCGATCATCTCGCGCGGCCTGGTCATCTCCGGCAGCGCGGCGACGCTGTTCGGGCGGCTGCTGGCGGGCTCGATCACGATGAGCTTCTTCACCTACGCCTTCGTCAACATGGGGATGGTGATCGGCGTCCTGCCGGTCGTGGGCGTCCCCCTGCCGTGGATGTCGTACGGCGGCACCGCGATGGTCACGCTGGGCATCGGTGCCGGGCTGCTGATGAGCATCCATCGCCATCGGACACTGGTCCAGAGCTGACCTCGGCCCAGAGCGGGCTTTTTCTAAAGCGATCGCTCACATCTTCCGAAAGCCCCTGACATCGGAGGCCGATCCGTCCGGCCCCGAGACCCCGTGATTTGAGAGGTTTTCGGTAGACGTCTCACCTTTCATTCACGTAATGTTCGCGCATTCTGGGGAGTAGCACCCGGCGCATCAGGTGCCGGCGTCATTCTCGTCAAGACGGGTGGCCGGCGGCCTCCCCGGGGATGGCGGCGGACCGAGGGTCCTGCGAGCGAGACCAGTCGACCGGCTTCTGCACGGAACCCCTATGGAACTCTTCGACACCGCCTGGTGGACGGCCCTCGCCACCATCATCGTCATCGACCTGGTGCTCGCCGGCGACAACGCGCTGGTCATCGGCATCGCGGCCAGCCGCCTGCGCCCGGACCTGCGTCGCAAGGCCATCATCTTCGGCTCGATCGGCGCGATCGCGGTCCGGACCGCACTGACGCTGGTGGTGGTCTGGCTGCTCAAGATCCCCGGTCTGCTGCTGCTCGGCGGCGCCCTGCTGCTGCCGATCGCCTACAAGCTCGCCGTGCCGGCCGACACGGGCGACGACCACTCGCACAACGCGGCCGACAGCTTCTGGGGCGCGATGAAGACCATCGTGATCGCCGATGCGCTGATGGGCGTCGACAACGTGCTCGCCATCGGCGGCGCGGCCCATGGCCGCTGGGACCTGGTGATCATCGGCCTGTTGATCACGATCCCGCTGGTGGTCTGGGGCAGCAGCTTCGTGACCAAGCTGATGGACCGCTGGCCGCTGATGGCCGCGATCGGCGCCTCGATCCTCGCGCTGACCGGCGCCGGGATGATCGTCAAGGACCCGCTCTTCGACCAGTTCGTGATCGACCACGTCAACGTGGACCGCGTGCTGCAGGTGGGCGCGGCGCTGCTGATGTTCTTCCTCGGCTACCGCGCCTACAAGCGCGGCGGCGGCGCCGCCACCGCCGGCGCGTCCACGCCGTCCTGACGCCTTACGGGGGCGTCGGCGCCCCGCTCACGCGGGGCGTAGCTGCAGCATGATCTTCCCGATGTGCTCGGAGCTCTCCATCAGGGCATGGGCCTGCGCGGCCTGCTCGAGCGGGAACACCCGGTGGATGTGCGGCAGCGCCCGGCCCGCCTCCAGCATCGGCCATACATGCTCGCGCAGCTGCTGGGCCAGGCGGGCCTTCTCGGCGGGCGGCCGCGGCCGCAGCGTCGAACCGGTGTAGGTCAGGCGCTTGACCATCAGCGGCAGCCAGTCGACCTCGACGCGCGAGGTCTGCAGGAACGCGATCTGCACCAGGCGGCCTTCGATCGCGAGCAGCTTCAGGTTCTTCTCGATGTAGGGGCCGCCCACCATGTCGAGGATCACGTCGACCCCGCGGTTGCCGGTGAGGCGCAGCGTCTCGGCGACGTAGTCCTGACGCCGGTAGTCGATCGCGGCGTCGGCACCCACGTCGAGGCAGGCCTGGGCCTTCTCGGCGTTGCCGACGGTGCACAGCACGCGCGCGCCGCGCGACTTCGCGACCTGGATCGCGGTCATGCCGATGCCCGACGAGCCACCGTGGATCAGCACCGTCTCGCCGTTGGCCAGACGGCCGCGCTCGACGAGATTCGCCCAGACGGTGAAGTAGGTCTCCGGCAGCGCCGCCGCCTGCAGCAGCGTGAGGCCGCGCGGCACGGGCAGCACCTGACCCGAGGGCGCGATCGCGTAGTCGGCATAGCCGCCGCCGTTCGTCAGCGCGCAGACCTCGTCACCGACCTTCCACTCGGTCACGCCCTGGCCGAGGGCGACGATGCGCCCGGCGACCTCCAGGCCGAGATGGGGCGATGCGTCCGCCGGCGGCGGATAGCGACCGCTTCGCTGCAGGCAGTCGGGGCGGTTGACCCCGGCGGCCGCGACCTCGATCAGCACGTCGCCGGCACCCACCTCCGGTACCGGACCGGTCTTCGTGCCGAGCACCTCGGGGCC
>CAIUGQ010000261.1 GCA_903898725.1 uncultured Burkholderiales bacterium
CGCCCCCCTGCCCCCGAACCCGAGCCCGCACTCGAGCCGGAACCGCCCGCAGCACCGGCCGCGAAGGCGGCCCGCAGCCCGTCGGGCGGCAAGACCGCGTCGCCGAGCCCCGAGGCGCCGTCGGCGATGCTGGCGGGCATCAATCCGACCGCGTGGTGGAACCTGCTGCAGCAGAACTTCAACCAGGTCGCCCAGTCCGCGCTCACCGGCGGCGGTCTGCAGGACGCGGCCGCGACGGCGATCAAGGCGGCCGGCGGCATCGCCGGTGCCGCGATGCCGCGTTCGACGAAGCCGGCGGCGCCGACGAGTGCGAAGGCTGCGCGCGGCAAGGCCGCGAAGCCGGCCTCGGCCCCGGCGCCCGCTGCGCGCAAGCCGGCGGCGAAGCCGCGCCGCACGCCGACCCGTCGCGCACCGAAGGCGGGTTCGTGACCCGTTTCCGCCACGGCCATGCCACGCACCCCGACTGGCGGATGGCGACCGAACTCGCGCTGGCGCAGATCGACGGCCGGCGCGACACGCCCGGCTGGTCGCCCGGCGGCAACCTCGGCCTCGTCTACCTGACGGCCGGCCTCGCGACCCACGCCGACGAGATCCTCGAGCTGCTGGTGAGGCGTACCGGGGTCGAGCACTGGGCGGGGACCTGCGGCCACACCGTGGTGGCCACCGGCGTCGAGTACGACGACGAGCCGGCGATCGCACTGATGCTCTGCGAGCTGCCGGACGACGGCTTCCAGGTCTTCTCGGGCGCGACGCCGCCACCGGCGGCGGGCGCGCGCACGCTCGGCGGCGCGGTCGCCGCGCAGTCGGCGCTCGTGCACGCCGACCCGGGCACGCCCGACCTCGCCGAGCTCGTCGAGGACATGGCGGTCAAGGTGGGCTCCGGACTGCTGTTCGGCGGCATCTCAAGCGGCCGCGTCGCCCCGCTGCCGCAGGTCGCCGACCGGGTGCTGTCGGGCGGCCTGTCCGGGGTGGTGTTCTCGGCCGATGTCGACCTGCGCATGCGGGTCACCCAGGGCTGCTCGCCGCTGGCCGGCGAGCATGTGATCTCGGCCTGCAGCTCGAACCTGATCCGCACGCTCGACGGGCGCCCCGCGCTCGACGTGCTGCTCGCCGACCTCGGCGTCGACGAGGCGGTGCGGACCACGCGCGACGGTGCGGCGCTGATGCGTGCCCTGCCCGCCGAACGTGTGCGGGCCGGGCTGTTCGTCGGCCTGTCGGGGGGCGACGAGCCCTCGCGCGGCACGCGCCCGGGCTTCGGCGACTACCTCGTGCGCAACCTGGTCGGCATCGATCCGCACAACCGGCTGGTCGCCGTCGCAGCCCTCCCGCAGGAAGGCGATCGCGCGGTCTTCTGCACCCGCGACGCACGTGCAGCGCGGGCCGATCTCGTGCGGGCCTGCACCGAACTGCGCGAGGAGCTCGAGACGGACGGGCTGGAGATCCGCGGTGGCGTCTACGTCTCGTGCGTGGCCCGCGGCCGCTCGCTGTTCGGTGCGCCCGGTGCCGAGGTCGGCCTCGTGCAGTCGCAGCTCGGCGAGTTCCCGCTGGTCGGCTTCTTCGCCAACGGCGAGATCGCGCAGCACCGGCTGTACGGCTATACCGGCGTGCTGACGCTGTTCACCGGCCCCCGGGCCGGCGCCTGAGCGGGGCGGCTCAGATCCGGTCGATGTCGTCGAGCAGCCGGTCGCCCCACTCGCGGATCGCCGCGCGGGCATCGGCCGGCAGCCGTGCGAGGTTCTTCGCCATCAGCGCGGTCCGCGGGTTGCCGGCGAGCTCCGCCTCGTGCAGGTCCAGGAAGCGCCAGTACAGCGTCGTCATCGGACACGCACGCGGCCCGGTGCGCACGTCGGGCGCGTACGCGCAGCCGCCGCAGTAGTTGCTCATCCGCTTCACGTAGACACCACTCGCGACATAGGGCTTCGTGGTGAAGCGCCCGCCGTTGGCATAGAGGGCCATGCCCGCGACGTTCGGCAGCTCGACCCACTCGACCGCGTCGACGTAGACCGCGAGGTACCACGCGGCCACCTCGCGCGGCGCGAGGCCCGCCAGCAGCGCGAAGTTGCCGGTGATCATCAGCCGCTGGATGTGGTGCGCATAGCCTTCGCGCATCGTCTGGCCGATGGTGTCGCGCAGGCAGGCCATCCGCGTGTCGCCGGTCCACCACCAGGCGGGCAGCGCCCGATCGTGACCGTAGTGGTTCGCATCGGCCAGGCCCGGCATGTCGAGCCAGTACACGCCGCGGACGAACTCGCGCCAGCCGAGCACCTGTCGCACGAAGCCCTCGATGGCGGCGAGCGCGGAGTCGCCGGCCTCGCCCTCGCGGGCCGCCGCCGGCCGCGCGCGCCAGGCCTGCTCGGCGGCGGCCACGACCTCGCGCGGATCGAGCAGCTTCAGGTTCAGGCTCGAGGCGATCAGCGCATGCCAGCCGAACGGCGTGTCGGTCCACATCGCGTCCTGGTACCGGCCGAAGTTCACCAGCCGCGCCTCGATGAAGCGCGCCAGCGCAAGCTGTGCCGCCTCACGCGTCACCGGCCAGCCGAACGACGCCAGCGACCCCGGGTGGTCGGCGAAGCGGCGCTCGACCAGCTCGATCACCTCGCGGGTGATCGCGTCCGGCTCGAAGCGCGCGGGCGCCGGGATCGGTCCGGGGCCGGCTTTCGGATACGCGCCCCGGTTCTCCTCGTCGAAGTTCCAGCGGCCCCCTTCGGGTTCGCCGTCCTCGCGCATCAGCACACCGTGACGCTTGCGCATCCAGCGGTAGAAGGTCTCCATGCGCAGCGTGCGGCCGCGCCCGGCCCAGTTCGCGAACTCGGTCACCGAGCACAGGAAGTGGCTGTCCGGCAGCACGCGCATCGGCAGCGCACGCCGCGCGCACAGCGTCTGCAGGTCGACCAGCACGCGCCAGTCGCCGGGCTCGCAGACCACCAGTTCGGCCGGACGGTGGACATCGATCAGCCGATCGAGCCGCGCGGCGAGGTCCGCGCGCCCCGGGTCGTCGTCGATCGCGACGTAGTCGAGCGGCACGCCGTCGGCGCGCAGCGCCTCGGCGAAGTGACGCATCGCCGACAGGAACAGCGCGATGCGCGCCTTGTGGCTGCGGACGTGGGTCGCCTCGCCGGGCGCCTCGATCATCACGACACGATCGGCGGCCGCGTCGAGATCGGCGAGGACGGGGTTAGCCCGGCTCAGCTGGTCGCCGAGCACGAGCCGCAGCGATGCGGCAGCCATCAGAGCAGTAGAGGACCGAGTCCCAGGTGTTCGCCCAGCGCTTGCGCCAGGTCATCGGGCGTGCGCAGTGCGCGCACGGCTTCGACGGCAGGAACGACTTGTTCCCGCGGTGCTCGCCCCCGCCGCGGGTCATCCCTCCGGATGCGCCTCGCGCCAGCGGCGGATGGCCGGCTGGATCTCGATGAGCTCGTTGAGCACCGTGATGTCGGCGGGCGGGCGACGCTGCAGGATCGGGCAGTTGCCGCCGGCCCAGATCTCGGTGCCCGCCGGCAGCTTCTGGCGCAGCTCGACCAGGCTGTCGAGCACCTGGTTCGGGTTCACCACCGCCGAGAAGGACAGCGCCACGACATCGGCGCGGTGCGCGCTGGAGGCCAGCACGATGTCCCAGATGGGGGTCTGGACGCCGAGCGACACGCAGCGGCAGCCCTCGAGCGCGAGGATCGCCTCGGCCATCAGCAGCCCGAGCCCGTGAGGCTCCTGCGGAATGGTGGTCAGCAGGATCCGCGGCCGGCGCGCCGGCTGCGGGATCGTGCCGATCGCGCCGCGCAGCACGACCTGGATCGACTCGGTGTACAGGTGCTCCTCGAACACCTCGACATAGCCGCGCGCCCAGGCATCGCCGACCATGCGGGTCAGCGGCGAGACGATCTCGGTGACGAAGCGCTCCATGCCGATCCGCAGCTGGGCCTGCGACAGCGCCCGACGCAGCGCCTCGACCTCGTGCGCCTTGACCAGCTCGAGGTAGCGCTGCAGGTCCTCGTGCTCGGCGTTGGCGTCGCCCATCGACCGCGGCGTGACGGCCGAGCCGGTGGTTTCAGCCGCCAGCGTCTGCAGCTGCTCGATCGGGAGGTGGATGACCTTCCCGGGCCGGTGACCCGCGTCCATCAGGCGGCGCAGCACGCGCAGCTTGTCGACCTGGTCGATCGGGTAGACGCGCTCGCCGAACTGGTCGCGGTCGGGGTGCGGGAAGCCGTAGCGCCGCTCCCAGACCCGCAGGGTGTCCTTCGAGAGCCCGGTGTCCCGTTCGACAGCCGCGATCGTGCGCGACAGCGACGGCGTGGCGTTGCGATCGTTCATCCCGTTACTGCATCCCCGCCTCTGTGATCCATGACGCCCTGCCTGGACAAGGAGGCTGTTTGTCCAGGACATAGTTTGACCTGGGGCATCTGGTTTCGTAGTATAGGCCGCACACCCTGCTTTGCCTAGGACAACATGGTCGCCCAGAGGGTTTGTCGACCCCGGATTCGCAGCATCATGGCACTCGTCCTGCTGGCTGTCGGGGCATGCCCCCCTTTTGACCTGGACAATTTCGCTCAGGCGCAGACGGTCGTCCGCCCGTCGGCCCGGGCCGCCTGCCCGCCGCTCCTCGACCGGAAGGCACCTCGCCTGCAGGACGACGCGCCCCAGGACCTGTGCCAGTTCTCCGGCAAGGTGCTGCTGATCGTGAACACCGCCAGCTACTGCGGCTACACCGGCCAGTACGAGGGCCTGGAGGCCCTTCACAAGCGGTACAGTGGGCGCGGACTGGTGGTGCTCGGGTTTCCTTCGAACGATTTCGGACAGCAGGAGCCCGGGTCGGCGAAACAAATCGCCGATTTGTGCTTCAACACCTATGGCGTGGCATTCCCGATGTTCGCCAAGACGGTCGTCGCCGGCCCCGGTGCCGACCCCCTGTTCGCCGAGCTGGCGCGTGCCAGCGGCTCCCCGCCGAAGTGGAACTTCCACAAGTGGCTGGTCGGCCGGGACGGCAAGGTCGTTGCGGCCTACCCGAGCGCCGTCGAACCCCTCGACCCCCGCCTGCTGCGCGACGTGGAAAGGACCGTGACCCGGTAGCGACCGAAGGCCATGCAAACCGAACAGTCATTTCGTGACTTTCGGGTCAATGGCGGTTAGGATGGCCGTCAGTCCCCACGGAGCCGACCGATGAACGCCCCCGAGAAGATCTTCCTGCCCGACGTGCAGTCGAACGTCGACCGTCGCAACCTGGCCATCCAGCGCGTGGGGGTCAAGGACATCACCCATCCGCTGACGGTGCTGACCGCCCGCGGGCCGCAGCCCACGGTCGCCACGGTCGACATGTACGTCGCGCTGCCGCCGGACGTGAAGGGCACGCACATGTCGCGCTTCCTCGAAGTGCTGCAGAACTCGCACGAACCGGTCTCGCCGGCGATGCTGCAGCGCCTGATGACGACGATGCTCGCGCGCCTGGACGCCGACGCCGGCTACGTCGAGATGCGCTTCCCGTACTTCGTGATGAAGACCGCGCCGGTCTCCGGCGTCGAGAGCCTGATGGACTACCGCGTGACGATGCGCGCGGAAACCAAGGCCGGCGTCACCACGGTCACGATGCAGGTGCTGGTGCCGGTGACGAGCCTGTGCCCCTGCTCGAAGAACATCTCCGAGTACGGCGCGCACAACCAGCGCTCGCACGTCACGATCTCGGCCACGCTGCGCGACGAGCTGCCGGTCGAGTCGCTGATCGGGATCGCCGAGCAGGCCGCGTCCTGCGAACTCTGGGGCCTGCTCAAGCGCCCGGACGAGAAGTACGTGACCGAGCGCGCCTACGACAACCCCAAGTTCGTCGAAGACCTGGTGCGCGACGTGGCACTCGCCGTCGAGGCGCTCGATGCGGTGGCCGCCTACACCGTCGAGTCCGAGAACTTCGAGTCGATCCACAACCACTCGGCCTACGCGCTCATCGAGCGCGTCAAGCCCTGAGCGCCCCGGCTGCCATGAGCGGAGCGCTGCGGATCGCGGTGGTCGGCGGCGGGATCGCCGGCCTGGGCGCGGCGCATCGCCTCGCCGCCCGGCATCGCGTCACGCTGTTCGAGGCCGCCGACTATGTCGGGGGCCACACGAACACCGTCGACGCGACCGTGGGCGGCATCACGCACCCGGTCGACACCGGGTTCCTCGTCTACAACGAGCGCACCTATCCGAACCTGATCGCGCTGTTCGCGGCACTCGACGTGCCCACGGCCGGATCGGAGATGTCGTTCTCGGTGTCGGTCGGCCCGCACGACTTCGAGTGGTGCGGCAGCGACCTCCTCTCGCTGTTCGCCCAGCCGTCCAACGCGCTGTCGCCCCGGTTCTGGTCGATGCTGCGCGACATCCTGCGCTTCAACCGCCAAGCCACCGCGCTGGCCCGCGATCCGGCCCGCGCCGACGACGCCGCGGTGCCGCTGGCCACCTGGCTCGACGCGAACGGCTACGGCCGGCCGTTCCGCGACGGCTACCTGCTGCCGATGGCCGCCGCGATCTGGTCGTGCCCGACCTCGACCATGCTCGCGTTCCCGGTCGGCAGCTTCGCCCGGTTCTGCGACAACCACGGCCTCCTGCAGGTGGCGAACCGGCCGCGCTGGTTCACGGTGAAGGGCGGTGCCCGCCAGTACGTCCAGAAGATCGTCGCCGGGCTCGACGACGTGCGGACCCGCACGCCGGTGCGCGGCATCCGTCGCACGCCGCTCGACCCGGCCCACGGCGGCCGCGACTCGGTCACGGTGATCACCGACCACGGTCGCGAGACCTTCGACCATGTGGTGCTGGCCTGCCACAGCGACCAGTCGCTCTCGATGCTGCTCGATCCGAGCGGGGACGAGCGTGAGATCCTGACGGCCGTGCCCTACCAGCCCAACCGCGCCTACCTGCACACCGACCTCGCGCTGATGCCGAAGCGGCGTCGGGCCTGGGCGGCCTGGAACTACCTGAGCGCAGGGTCGTTCGATGCGCCGGGTGCCGGGCCGACAGTGGCCGCGGGCGCGGACGCCCCCTCGGTCGCGGTCACCTACTGGCTCAACCGCCTGCAGCCGCTGCCGTTCGCCGAGCCGGTCCTGGTGACGCTGAACCCCCTGACGCCGCCGCGCGACGAGACGGTGCTGGCGAGCTTCGACTACTCGCACCCGGTGTTCGACGGCGGCGCGATCGCGGCGCAGCGCCGGCTGCCGGCGATCCAGGGCATGCGCAACACCTGGTATGCCGGTGCCTGGACGGGCTGGGGCTTCCACGAGGACGGCCTGAAGTCGGGCCTGGCCGTGGCGGGTGCGCTGCTCTCGCCGCACGATGCGCGAGGCGGCGCGCAGTCGGTCAGCGCCGCGCTCGCGGCCGCCTGAGGCCGCCCGGCGCACCCGATGGATCCGCATCCGCTCCAGCTGGGCTTCGGGCCGATCCGCCACACCCGGCTGCGGCCGGTGCGCCATGCGTTCGGCTACGACGGCTTCTTCCTGCGGATGCGGATCGACGGCGACCGGGCACGCATCGCCGCGACCGGCCTCGGCCGCTGGTTCGGCTGGGATGCGTCCGGCCCGATGTCGTTCCGCAGCGCGGACCACGGCGACGGCACGACGCCGCTCGAGGCCTGGGCCCGCGGCCTGTGCAGCCAGGCCGGCGTGGCCGCCGACGGCGCGATCTGGCTGCACGCCTTTCCGCGGGTGCTCGGCTACGCGTTCAAGCCCGTCAGCTTCTGGTTCTGCCATCGGGCCGACGGCGCGCTCGTCGCCGTGATCGCCGAGGTCAACAACACCTTCGGCGAACGGCACTGCTACCTGCTCTCCGAGCCCGAGGGCACGCCGCTCGCGCAGGGCCGCGAGATGCGGGCGAGCAAGGTCTTCCACGTCTCGCCCTTCTGCTCGGTGTCGGGCGAGTACTCGTTCCGCTTCTTCAACCGGGCCGACCGTGCGATCGCGCGGATCGACCACCATGACGCCGACGGCCCGCTGCTGCTGACCAGCCTGTCCGGCGAGCTCGTCCCGGCGGATCGGGCGGCGGTCCGCCGTGCGCTGCTCGGCCAGCCGCTGTTCACCATCGGCGTGATCGCACGCATCCACTGGCAGGCGCTGCGGCTCTGGCTCGCGCGCGTGCCCTTCCATCGCAAGCCTGAGCCCCCCGAGGCGTTCGTCTCCCGAGGTCATCGATGAATCGACATGTCTCCGCGCGCCAGATGATCGACGCCGAGTCCACCCGACTCCTGAATCCCGCGGCCGGGCCGATGCTCGACGGCGAGTCCCTCGGCGGCGAGTCCCGCCCGCAGTCGACCGACGAGCACGTGCCCGCGGCCGCGCGTGCCGTGCTGGCGCTGCTCGAGCGGCTGAGCGAAGGACGACTGACGCTGGTCACGCCGGCCGGGCGCACGATGCTCTTCGGTGCCGGCGAGCCGCACGCCACCCTGCGGCTGGCCAACTGGAACATCTTCGGTGCCGTGCTGTCGAAGGGCGACATCGGCTTCGCCGAGACCTTCATCGCCGGCGACTGGCAGACCGACTCGCTCGCCACCCTGATGCGCGTGATGCTCGCCAACCGCGACGTCATCGAGCGCGCCATCTACGGCAGCTGGTGGGGCAGCCTGCTCTACCGGGTGCGGCACCTGTTCAACCGCAACAGCCGCACCGGCTCGAAGCGCAACATCCACGCGCACTACGACCTCGGCAACCCGTTCTACGAGGTCTGGCTCGATCCGAGCATGACCTACTCGAGCGCGCTCTACGGCGACGACCCGGCGCGCTCCCTGCAGGACGCGCAGGACGCGAAATACCGCCGCATCCTCGACGAGCTCGCGCTGCCGCCGGGCGCGCGGGTGCTCGAGATCGGCTGCGGCTGGGGCGGCTTCGCCGAGATGGCCGCCCGCGACGGGCTGGACGTGACCGGCCTGACGCTGTCGACCGAGCAGCACGCCTGGGCCACGCGACGGCTGGCGGACGCGGGTCTGGACGGCCGGGCGCGCTTCCTGCTGCAGGACTACCGCGACGAGCGCGGTCGCTACGACGCGATCGTCTCGATCGAGATGTTCGAGGCGGTCGGCGAGCAGTACTGGCCCGGCTACTTCGAGACGGTGCGCCGCTGCCTGGTGCCCGGCGGCCGCGCGGTCGTCCAGACCATCACCATCGACGACGCGCTGTTCGACCGGTACCGCCGCAGCACCGACTTCATCCAGCAGTACATCTTCCCCGGCGGCATGCTGCCGTCGCCGACGGTGTTCGAGCGGGCTGCGGGCCGGGCCGGGCTCGCGGTCGACGACCGCTTCGGCTTCGGCCTCGACTACGCGCGCACGCTGGAGGCCTGGCGCGAGTCCTTCTGCGCGAACCTGCCGCGCATCACCGCGCAGGGATTCGACACCCGCTTCGCGCGGACCTGGGAGTTCTACCTCGCCTACTGCGAGGCGGGCTTCGCGCAGCGCACCACCGACGTCGTGCAGTTCACGCTGCGCGCGCCGTCGGCCTGAGGACACCCCGGACCATGCGCACCGCCTTCGTCGCCGCAGCCTTCGCCGCCGTGCTCGCCGCGGCCGCCCCCGCCGCGCGCGCGAACACCGCGCCGGCGGCGGTGTCGGCCCAGCTGCCCGAGGCGCGGCTGGCCGGCGAGGGCGAGCTGCGCTGGTTCGGGCTGAAGGTCTACAGCGCGCAGCTGTGGGTCGGCCGGCCCGGCCTGCGGATCGACCGCCCTGCGGCCGCGCCGTTCGCGCTCGAGCTGCGCTACGCCACCTCGCTCAAGGGCGCGATGATCGCCGAGCGCAGCCTGCAGGAGATGGAGCGGATGGGGTTCGGCGACGCGCCGCGACGCGGGCGCTGGCTCGACGCGATGAAGCGCCTGTTCCCCGACGTGGCGAAGGGTGACCGGCTCACCGGCATCCACGAGCCGGGGCGCGGGGCGCGCTTCTTCCACAACGACCGCGCGATCGGCACGGTCGACGACCCCGACTTCTCCAACGCGTTCTTCGCGATCTGGCTCGACGAGCGCACCGTCGCGCCGTCGCTGCGCGAGTCGCTGATGCGTCAGGCGGCCGACGCGCCCGCGGGGTCGCGGTGAGCACGCCGACGCCGGGCGGGCTCGACGCCGCGGCGGTCGTCGCGGCGCCGCCCGGTCTGGGCGGCGAGGGCGCGGTCGGCCCGGACGGCGCGCCCGCGCCGAACGCCACCTCGATGCGCGTGCGCGACTACGCCG